>NZ_JBYTEO010000012.1:51736-118875 GCF_058791355.1 Pseudomonas sp. EB271-G4-1 | reverse complement strand
GGCAATCACAGGAACGCCATCGCCAGCAAGCCGGCTCCTACAAGGGGGGCGGTCAACAAAAAAGGAGTAGGCCGTGCTTGCGACGGCGTTAGTGTTGGTGGCGGCGCTGTTGCATGCGGCGTGGAATACCCTGATCAAGTTCAGCGCCGAGCGTTTGCTGGTAGTGGCCTGCATGGACAGCGTGGCAATGCTCTTCGTCGCGCTTATGTTGCCGTTCGTGGCGCTGCCGCCATTGGACATCTGGCCGTGGATTCTCGCCTCGGCAGCCTTCGAGTTGCTCTACCGTTATTTGCTGATCCAGGCTTATCGGGTCGGCGACCTCGGGCTGGTCTATCCGCTGATGCGGGGGTTGTCGCCGCTGGTGGTGCTCGCGCTGACCCTGGTTTTTGCCGGGGAAGTGCTGACCCACCAGCAGATCTTCGGCATTCTGTTGATCCCGCTTGGCATGCTGTGCCTGCTCTGGCAGGGGGGAGGCGGCGCTCGCTTGCCGTGGTCGATGCTGCCTGTGGTCGCGCTGATCGGCTTGTGCATCGGTTGCTACACCTTCATCGATGGCCAGGCCTTGCGGCGCTGGTCGCATCCACTGGATTACTTGGTCTGGGTGACATTGCTCAGTGCCTGGCCGTTTCCGTTGCTGGCCTGGGTGAGCAAGCGGCCGGCGTTCAAGCTGTTCTGGCGTGAGCAATGGCGATTGGGCCTGGCGGTCGGATTCTGCGTGTTGTTCAGCTACGCTCTGGTGCTGTGGGCCATGCAGCTGGGCTCCATTGCCGAAGCGGCGGCCTTGCGCGAGATCAGCGTGATCCTGGTGGTGCTGTTCGGCATGCGTTACCTGAAAGAACCTTTCGGCGGGCCAAGGCTACTGGCCTGCGGGCTGGTTCTGGTTGGCATGCTGGTAATGAAATTTTGACGGGTCTAAACGTGAGAAAGGGACTGCTTCATGAATGTTGCTCTGTGGTGCATTTTAATTGCGATCATCCTGCCGTATGTGTGTACGGCGGTGGCCAAGATCAGCGGTGGATACGGTTTGAGACACAATCACGATCCCCGGGGATTTCTTGATTCCCTGGAGGGCTTGGGCAAGAGGGCACATGCCGCGCAACTGAACAGCTTCGAAGTGGCCCCGGCGTTCGCGGCGGCAGTGCTCGTGGCGCACCTGGTCGGCAATGCGGAGCTCGTGACCCTCAATGTGCTGGCGGTGTTGTTCATCACCAGTCGCCTTCTCTTCATCATTTTCTATCTGGCGGACTGGGCGACCTTGCGGTCGTTGGTGTGGTTTGTGGGGATGGGGCTGATCGTCAGTTTCTTTGTCGTGTCGGTTTAAGGGCAAGATCAAAAGATCGCAGCCTCGTTTCACTCGACAGCTCCTACAGGCATTGAGAGCATCCGCGATAATGCGGCGGATGAGGTCAATGTAGGCGCTGTCGCAGGCTGCGATCTTTTGACTTTAAAGCTTGTCGGCGACTTGCGGCACTTGCGGCAGCGCCGCGCCTTTGGGCCAAAGCATCCAGATCTGCCCCTGCTGCTTCATGTCGCCAGCCAGTTGCCCGGCCGCCTCGCCAGTACCCCAGAACAGATCCGCACGAACCTCGCCGGCAATGGCGCCGCCGGTGTCCTGGGCTGCCACCGGGCGTACCAGTGCAGTGCCATCCGGTTTTGTGGTGGATAACCACAACAGGCTACCCAGCGGAATCACTTTGCGATCCACCGCCGCGCTATAACCGGCCGTCAACGGCACGTTCAGAGAGCCGCGCGGCCCTTCGTTGCTGTCCGGGTTCTGGGTGAAAAATACGTAGCTTGGGTTGCTGCCGAGCAGTTCTGGAATGCGCGCTGGGTTGGCCTTGGCCCAGTTGCTGATTGCACCCATGGTCACGTCTTCTTTCTTCAGCTCGCGTTGCTCCACCAACCAGCGTCCGATCGGTCGATAAGGGTGGCCGTTCTGGTCGGCGTAAGCGATTCGCAGCTGACGACCGCTGTCGAGCTGGATACGACCCGATCCCTGGATTTGCAGGAACTGCAGGTTCATCGGATCGGTCAACCAGGCCACGACGGGAGCCTTGACCCCCTTGCTGCCGATGGTCGCTGCATCGTCGTAAGGCTTGAGCACGCGGCCTTCAAGTCGGCCGCGCAGGCGTTTGCCCTTGAGTTCCGGGTAGATGCTGTCCAGCGAGACGATGATCATATCTTCAGGCACGCCATACACCGGGACGTTCGCCTTTGCGGTTTGGGTCAGGCTGCCGGGGTAGACCGGTTCGTAGTAGCCAGTGATCAAACCGTTGGGATTGTCGTTGGCGGCGCGCAGGCCGTAGACATCCAGGTTCTGCTTGAGAAAACCACGGATGTCGCTGGCACTCTGCGGCACGTTGGTCGCCGCTGCGCAGGTGGCGCCCCAGACCGGGTCAGCCTTGAGTCGGGTGCAGGCGCTGCGCCAGGAGCCGAAACCGGCAACGAGGTCATTGTCGGAGACTGCCGGCAACGCTTCCCAAGTGGCGCTGGAGTAGGTGGCCAGGGCGTGGGTCTTCGGTTGTTTGTCTTCGCCACCGGTGCAGCCAGCGAGCACGGCCACAATCGGAAGCGTCCAGGCCAGGGGGTGACACCAGGCCTTGAAACGGCTGTTCATGGAATATTTCCTTTGCCGGTTGCCTGAGCGTCGTGTGCACTCATGCAACCCGTATTGATAATAGGGGTATTGGTGTTTGCCGGTGACGCGAGGATACTGGCCCCCGTTTTCCGTGACCTGAAGCCACCATGACTCTTAAAAGACTTTCTGTTGTATTGCTGGCCTGCCTGACGCTTTGCGCTTGTGGCGGCGTCGATCCCAACTCGCCCCTCGGTCAGCGCAAGGCCATTTTCAAGCAGATGCTCAAGACCGGTGAAGACCTGGGTGGCATGTTGCGTGGCCGTATTGCGTTCGATGGCCCGAAGTTCGCTGACGGCGCGGTGAAACTCGATGCGCTGTCCCATGAGCCATGGAAACATTTCCCGCAGGTGCGTGAAGAAGACCACACCAGTGCCAAGAATGATGTCTGGGAGAAGCAGGCACGCTTTGAGCAAATGGCTCGCAGTCTTGAAGCGGCCACGGGCGAGCTGGTGATCGCCAGTCAGGTTCAACCCTACAAGGCCAGTAACCTGGGGCCGGCGGTACAGAAGGTCGAAGATGCCTGCAGTGCGTGCCATAAAGAATTTCGGGATCATTGATCAACGATACCCGGTCTGATGTCTTCGCGAGCAGGGGCATGCGGTCAACTGTGGGGGTGAGCCTGCTTGCGAAGGCGGATTTTGCAGCACCAGGGATTGCCGATCTTTACCTGTTCTTATTTATCCAGCTCGTCCACCGCTTCCTGCAATTCCTTGCGGGACTCGGCGAGTTTGTCCTTGCGCTTGTTGATCTTCTCGGGGTCGCCTTGTTTCATGGCTTTATCAAGGTCGGCCTGACGCTTGCTGACTTCGTGCTTGGCGTCGAGCACCTTGTTTTCCCGTTCTTTCTTCAGCGAGGCATCAGTGCAATTGGCGCTGACTTCGCTCAAGGCTTTCTCCAGGCCAGCCTGCTGGTCGGCATTGCCGTGGGATTTGGCCAGTTCGATCTGATTGATGATGCCTTGTTTCTTGGCGGCGCAGCCGGTCAGGCCTGGGGCGTCTTCGACGGCCATCAATGGAGTGGCCATAACGCTGCAAAGGGTCAACAGGACCAGTGGTGGAAGAAATTTCATAAAAGCTCCAGGTGAAAAGGCATACGTGTCGATGCAGCGATGGCACGTTTGAGCCCATCGGGACTTCAGGGTTCCCGGGCGCATGGGCATCACCGGGGCTAAAGCTAAAAACCGTCTATGGCAGCCCGGCGAAGTGTTTCACTCAGCGCCACGACCTGCGGATCGCGAAAAAATGCGCTTAATTGTGCGGCGCGTCCTGGTCCGATGTCGGGTTGGGCCTGCCATTGCTCGATGTCTCGTTGTGCCAGCTCCCGCCATGAGTCGCCCAAGTGTGCCTGGCCGATCGGCGGCATACCCAGGGCTTTGAGCCAGCGGGCGAGTGGGCGTTGCCGGGCATTGTCGAAACTGCTGGCCAGCCGAGTAGCGCTACGCTCGCCGAAACCGTCAATGTTAGCAAGCTCTTGGGCATCGAGGGTCAACCAATCCAACAGGCCGTTCAGGTGACCTGTTTCAAGAAGTTTTTCCCATGTGCCGGGGCCGACATGGGGCAGGTCCAATCCGTGTTTGCCGCTGAGCCATGTCAGGCGTGCGAGAAACTGGCTTTGGCATCCCGGCGTCGGCTGCCAGCAGCTCAATGGGTGAAAGTCGGCAGCCAGCGGTACGTTCATCTCAGGGCGCTCGGTATTGCGCAGCACAACGCCATCGAGCCTGGGAATGGTCAGGCCGGCCAGGCTGATGGCGACCTGGTCGCCCGCTCGGATATCCAGCGTTTGCCAGCGTTGCAAGGAGCTCACGCTGACGCGCTTGATCTGCTGGTCATCGAGCGTCACCGGGATCAACTCCAGCACGGGGGTGATCCGTCCCGTGCGACCAATCTTGAAATGAACTTTTCGTACCTCGGCCAGTGCCTGGGCAAAGGGATACTTCCAGGCAACGATCCAGTATGGCGCTTTTGCCTGCCAGCGTTCGGCGGGCGGGCGCTGCTCTTGGCGCAGGACAATCCCGTCGCTGGCAAACGGCAGGGGCGAGCGATACCAGTGATCACGCCAGTACTCGACTTCGGCTATTGAACTGATGGCCTGGGTGTACTGTGCGGAACTGGAAAAACCGAGTTTTTCCAGTTCCGCGATACGGGCCGGCAAGCTCGTCGGACCGTGGGGCCATTCCCAGGCAAACAGGCCGATCCCCTCGGACTGCTCGACGCTCAATGTCTTGCGGGCCATCAACCCGGCTACCGTGCCGCGGGCGTTCAGGCTGCCGGCGATGGCTTGTACATGGTCAGCGAGGCGCCAGTAGAGCTCGCCCTGTACCACCAGGTCCCGTGGCTCGGACAGGCGTTGAGGAATGGCGCCGACCTGGCGGGCCGAGTCGGTCCAGTCCTGACCATGCACACCATCGCCGCGACTGATCGCCTGGACCAGCAGGCCATTGCGGTAGACCAGGGTCACCGCCACGCCGTCGACCTTGGGCTGGGCCCAGACCTGAGTTCGACCCCGCAGCCAATGCTCGACGGCACCCGCATCTGGCAGTTTTTCCAGGCCGGTATGCGGCACTGGATGGGCCAGCGGACCGCTCGC
This sequence comes from Pseudomonas sp. EB271-G4-1, assembly GCF_058791355.1. Taxonomy (NCBI): domain Bacteria; kingdom Pseudomonadati; phylum Pseudomonadota; class Gammaproteobacteria; order Pseudomonadales; family Pseudomonadaceae; genus Pseudomonas; species Pseudomonas sp. EB271-G4-1. The sequence continues at coordinate 113,651 of NZ_JBYTEO010000012.1, read as the reverse complement.
GGTGCGCAATGGATCGGTAGTCGAGCCGGGACTGAAGCATTGGCGCCATTGGGTCAGTCGTGCGAAGGATTGATCGTAGAGTTCGTCGGCGATCAGCGCACGACCTTCACGGTGATAGCTGTCATCCCAGAGGTCGATTTGTTTTTGCAGCGCGGCGAGTTCTTGTGCGGCACGCGCGGGCGGCCAGGCAGGGCATTCGCCAGCAGCACTGTTCAGGCACAGGCAGGTCAGGAGTAAGCCGGTCAGCAGGCGGGGCAGCATAGTGAGCTTCCTTGCTCGATAGAGGTGCCTGAAGGTTAGTCAGCGGCGGGCTGATGGGTGTGCCGCTGTTTTTCGGAGTGTTTCAACCTACTAAGTTTTCACCCATAAAAAAGCCCCGCACGGCGGACCGTGCGGGGCTTCAGGTACCGCCGGGAAGTCTTACAGGCCGGCAGCAGTGCGCAGGTGTTCGGCGCGGTCGGTCTTTTCCCAGGTGAAGGTGGTGAAGGTGTCATCACCAACCGTCTTGGTTGCCGGGGTGCGACCGAAGTGGCCGTACGCAGCGGTTTCCTGGTACATCGGATGCAGCAGGTCAAGCATGGTGGTGATTGCGTAAGGACGCAGGTCGAACACTTCGCGGACCAGTTTGACGATCTTGTCGTCGCTGATCTTGCCGGTGCCGAAGGTGTTCAGCGAGATCGAAGTCGGCTGGGCAACGCCGATGGCGTAGGACACCTGAATCTCGCAGCGCTCGGCCAGGCCGGCGGCAACGATGTTCTTGGCCACGTAACGACCGGCATAGGCAGCCGAGCGGTCAACCTTGGATGGATCTTTGCCGGAGAACGCACCACCACCGTGGCGGGCCATGCCACCGTAGCTGTCGACAATGATCTTGCGGCCGGTCAGGCCACAATCGCCCACCGGGCCACCGATGATGAACTGGCCGGTCGGGTTGATGTGGAACTGAGTGTCCTTGGACAGCAGTTCGGCAGGCAGCACGTGCTTGACGATCAGCTCCATCACGCCTTCGCGCAGGTCTGCGTACGACACTTCCGGGTTGTGCTGGGTCGACAGGACAACCGCGTCGATGCCGACAACCTTGCCGTTTTCGTAGCGGCAGGTCACTTGCGACTTGGCGTCCGGACGCAGCCAAGGCAGCAGGCCGGATTTACGGGCTTCGGCCTGGCGTTTCACCAGCTGGTGCGAGAACGTGATCGGTGCAGGCATCAGCACGTCGGTTTCGTTGCTGGCGTAGCCGAACATCAGGCCCTGGTCGCCGGCGCCCTGATCTTCAGGCTTGGCACGGTCGACGCCCTGGTTGATGTCAGGGGACTGCTTGCCGATGATGTTCATTACGCCGCAGGTCGCACCGTCGAAGCCGACGTTGGAGCTGGTGTAGCCGATGTTGGTGATGACGTCACGAACGATCTGCTCCAGGTCAACCCAGGCCGAGGTGGTGACTTCGCCAGCGATGATCGCCACGCCGGTTTTCACCAGGGTCTCGCACGCCACGCGCGCGAACTTGTCTTCAGCGATGATGGCGTCCAGCACCGCATCAGAAATCTGGTCGGCGATTTTGTCCGGATGCCCTTCAGACACGGACTCGGAGGTGAAAAGGGAGTATTCGCTCATCTCGATGTTTTCCTGAAATTACCGATGGTGAGTGTCGCCAGCCGACCGCTGAAAATGGCGGACCTGAATCTGGAAACCATTACGTAAGCCTACATAGAGGCTTTCTCCGGGGACGAGCCCCGCAGCGGTGGCCCAACGGGCCAGATCGTCCTGTTCAAACCCCAGCCAGAGATCACCGCAGGCCTCCTTGGCCCAACTCTGGTTGTGGCTACATAATTCTGTCACCAGCAGGCTGCCGCCCGGTTGCAGCAAATTGGCCATGTGCTTGAGCGCATCGGCCGGCGCGGCAAAGTGATGCAATACCATGTTCAGTACAACGCAATCGGCCTTGAGACTGACGCCGTTCAGGGCATCGGCCAGTTGCAGGTTAACGTTAGTCAGCGAATCGCGTTCGCACACCTGGCGTGCCAGTTCGAGCATGGCCTGGCTATTGTCCAGTGCCGTGACCTGAGTGAAGCGGCGCGACAGTTCCGGCAGGAATGCACCGTCGCCGGGGCCGACTTCGATCGCCGTGGCAGCGCTGCCGAAGCTCAGCTTGTCGAGCAGGGCCACCACGCTCTCGCGGTACTGTGGCAGGCCAGCGATCAAGTCTTGCTGGGCGCGAAATTTCTCGGCGACCCGTGAGAAAAAGTCCTGGCTGGCCGCCTCGCGTTGCTTGTGAACCTGGGTGATGCGCATTTGCACGTCGACCGGCAAACGCAGGTTATCCACTTCCTCGAGCAATGCCGCGTGCAATTTTCCCCCCGGCAACTCAGTGTGTGGCAGGGCGCGACGGTAGAAAATCGCATTGCCTTCACGGCGGGTCGCTACCAGATCAGCCTGGGCCAGCACCTTGAGGTGGTGGCTCATGCCCGATTGGCCGATGCCGAAGATCTGCGCCAGTTCCAGTACGCCGAACGAATCGTTGGTCAAGGCGCGCAAGACATTCAGGCGCAAGGGATCGCCGCCGGCCTTGCACAAGGCCGCCAGCTCATCACAATCGTCCTGGCGAATGGAGGGCGCGCGTAAATTCATAGGCCGGCAGTCTAGTCACGCACCGGAAGCACCGCAAGATCAATATCAAAAAGTTTTGATATTGATCGATAGATGGCACTTCTCAGGAGCTGCTCAACTCTACAAACCGATAGCGGAAAGGTTTCACCCGCCTAATCCGTCGCCAAGCGTTGGAAAAACGCCTTCAGATGACTTTCTGTCATTGCCCCGAGGCGTCCGGGTGAGGGAAAATGCTCGCCTTTTTTCCGTTTCATTTTTATCACTCTCGATTCAGAACCCGCAGGAGAACAGCGATGCCTAGCCGTCGTGAGCGTGCCAACGCCATTCGTGCCCTCAGCATGGATGCCGTGCAAAAAGCCAACAGCGGCCATCCCGGTGCCCCCATGGGTATGGCGGATATCGCCGAGGTGCTTTGGCGCGACTACCTCAAGCACAACCCGAGCAATCCATCGTTCGCCGACCGTGACCGCTTCGTGCTGTCCAATGGCCACGGTTCGATGTTGATCTACTCGCTGCTGCACCTCACCGGCTACGATCTGTCGATCGAAGACCTGAAGCAGTTCCGCCAACTGCACAGCCGTACCCCGGGTCACCCGGAATTCGGCTACACGCCGGGCGTCGAGACCACCACCGGCCCGCTGGGCCAGGGCCTGGCCAATGCCGTGGGCTTTGCCTTGGCTGAAAAAGTCATGGCGGCGCAGTTCAACCGTCCTGGCCACAACATCGTCGATCACCACACCTACGTGTTCCTGGGTGATGGCTGCATGATGGAAGGCATCTCCCACGAAGTCAGCTCCCTTGCCGGTACCCTGGGCCTGGGCAAGCTGATCGCGTTCTACGATGACAACGGTATCTCCATCGACGGCGAAGTCGAAGGCTGGTTCACCGATGACACGCCAAAGCGCTTTGAATCGTACAACTGGCAAGTGATCCGCAATGTCGATGGTCATGATCCGGAAGAGATCAAGATCGCGATCGAGACGGCGCGTAAAAGCCCGCAGCCGACGCTCATCTGCTGCAAGACCACCATCGGCTTCGGTTCGCCGAACAAGCAAGGCAAGGAAGACTGCCACGGCGCCCCGCTGGGTGACGCGGAAATCGCCCTGACCCGTGCGGCGTTGAAGTGGAACCACGGCCCGTTCGAAATCCCGGCCGACATTTATGCCGAGTGGGATGCCAAGGAAGCTGGTCGCGCGGTCGAAGCCGAGTGGGACCAGCGTTTCGCGGCCTACTCCGCGGCGTTCCCGACCGAAGCCAATGAGCTGATCCGTCGTCTGAGCGGCGAACTGCCGGCCGACTTCAGCGAAAAAGCCGATGCCTACATCGCCGAAGTGGCTGCCAAGGGCGAGACCATCGCCAGCCGTAAAGCCAGCCAGAACGCCCTGAACGCGTTCGGCCCGCTGCTGCCTGAGTTCCTCGGCGGTTCGGCTGACCTGGCCGGTTCCAACCTGACCCTGTGGAAAGGCTGCAAAGGTGTCACCGCTGAAGACGCCAGCGGCAACTACATGTACTACGGCGTGCGCGAATTCGGCATGACCGCGATCATGAACGGGGTTGCCCTGCACGGCGGCCTGGTGCCTTACGGCGCGACCTTCCTGATGTTCATGGAATACGCCCGCAACGCGGTGCGCATGTCGGCCCTGATGAAGCAGCGCGTGATCCACGTCTACACCCACGACTCCATCGGTCTGGGCGAAGACGGCCCGACTCACCAGCCAATCGAGCAACTGGCCAGCCTGCGCTGCACGCCAAACCTCGACACCTGGCGTCCGGCCGATGCCGTTGAATCGGCGGTGTGCTGGAAGTATGCACTGGAGCGTAAAGACGGTCCTTCGGCCCTGATCTTCTCGCGTCAGAACCTGCAGCACCAGACCCGCAATGCCCTGCAGGTCGCCGACATCAGCCGCGGTGGCTACGTGTTGAAGGACTGCGCAGGCGAGCCTGAGCTGATCCTGATCGCTACTGGTTCGGAAGTCGGCCTGGCCGTTCAGGCGTACGACAAGCTGACCGAGCAGGGCCGCAAGGTGCGCGTGGTTTCCATGCCTTGCACCAGCGTGTTCGACGCCCAGGACGCTGGCTACAAGCAATCGGTCCTGCCGCTGCAGGTCAGCGCCCGTATCGCCATCGAAGCTTCCATTGCCGACTACTGGTACAAGTATGTCGGCCTGGAAGGTCGCGTGATCGGCATGACCACCTACGGCGAGTCGGCGCCTGCGCCTGCCTTGTTCGAAGAGTTCGGCTTCACCCTGGAAAACATCCTGGGTCAGGCTGAAGAGCTGCTGGAAGACTAAGCACAGCGCGGCGGTCTAATGACCGCCGCGAACCCTTGTAGGAGCGAGCATGCTCGCGATGGTCGTTAACGATAACGCCGGCTGTCTGGATGAACGCGTTGTCCTGAAGTCCATCGCGAGCATGCTCGCTCCTACAGGTGGGGTGTGTTGTTAAAGAGATTTCGTCTGACTGCGTCTATCGAGAACCCCCATGCCTCAACCGCGTCCCTACAAAGTTGCACTCAACGGCTACGGCCGGATTGGTCGTTGCGTATTGCGTGCGTTGTTTGAACGAGGCGATAAGGCCGGGTTCGAGATTGTCGCGATCAACGATCTGGCCGACATGGCCAGCATCGAATACCTGACACGCTTCGACTCCACCCACGGGCGCTTTCCCGGTGAGGTCAGGGTCGATGGCGATTGTCTGCATATTAATGGCGACTGCGTGAAGGTCCTGCGCAGTGCTACTCCCGAAGGCATCGATTGGGCGTCGTTGGGCGTCGATCTGGTGCTGGAATGCTCCGGCGCTTACCACACCCGCGAAGACGGCCAACGGTTCCTCGACGCTGGCGCTCCGCGCGTATTGTTTTCCCAGCCGATGGCCAGCGAGGCGGATGTCGACGCCACTATCGTCTACGGCGTGAACCAGGATTGCCTGACGGGCGATGAGTTGCTGGTGTCCAACGCTTCTTGCACGACTAACTGCGGCGTGCCGTTGTTGCGATTGCTGGATCAGGCCATCGGGCTCGAGTACGTGTCGATTACCACCATCCATTCGGCAATGAACGACCAGCCAGTGATCGACGCCTATCATCACGAAGACCTGCGCCGCACCCGTTCGGCGTTTCAGTCGGTGATTCCGGTGTCCACTGGTCTGGCGCGCGGCATTGAACGCTTGCTGCCGGAACTTGCCGGGCGAATTCAGGCCAAAGCCGTACGCGTTCCGACGGTTAACGTGTCTTGCCTCGACATCACGATGCAGACCGTGAGCGACACCGACGCCACCGAGGTCAACCGGATCCTGCGCGAGGCTGCCACCCGCGGCCCGCTCAAAGGCCTTCTAGCCTACACCGAGTTGCCCCATGCAAGTTGTGATTTCAACCACGACCCACATTCGGCGATCGTCGATGCCAGTCAGACTCGAGTTTCCGGCCCAAGGCTGGTGAACATCCTGGCCTGGTTCGACAACGAATGGGGTTTTGCCAACCGAATGCTGGATGTTGCGGAACACTATCTGCACACAGCCTCAAAAAAACCTGCTCTCTAAGAACAGCTACTCAGGAAATGCGACCCATGACCGTGTTGAAGATGTCCGACCTCGATCTGCAAGGTAAGCGCGTACTGATTCGCGAAGACCTCAACGTCCCAGTCAAGGACGGTGTAGTCACCAGCGATGCGCGAATCCTGGCTTCGCTGCCGACCATCAAGCTGGCCCTGGAAAAAGGCGCGGCCGTGATGGTCTGCTCGCACCTTGGCCGTCCGACCGAAGGCGAATTCTCCGCCGAGAACAGCCTCAAGCCAGTGGCAGACTACCTGAGCAAGGCTCTGGGTCGCGAAGTGCCGCTGGTGGCTGATTACCTCGACGGCGTCGACGTGAAAGCCGGCGACATCGTGCTGTTTGAAAACGTGCGCTTCAACAAGGGCGAAAAGAAAAACGCGGACGAGCTTGCCAAGCAGTACGCAGCTCTGTGCGATGTGTTCGTGATGGACGCCTTCGGCACCGCGCACCGTGCCGAGGGTTCGACCCACGGCGTGGCCAAGTTCGCCAAGGTTGCCGCCGCGGGCCCACTGCTCGCCGCCGAACTGGACGCGCTGGGCAAGGCCCTGGGCGCACCGGCCCAGCCGATGGCCGCGATCGTTGCCGGTTCCAAGGTATCGACCAAGCTTGACGTTCTTAACAGCCTGAGCCAGATCTGCGACCAGCTGATTGTCGGCGGCGGTATCGCTAACACTTTCCTGGCGGCGGCTGGTCACCCGGTCGGCAAATCGCTGTACGAGCCGGACCTGCTGGACACCGCCCGCGCCATTGCCGCCAAAGTCAGCGTGCCGCTGCCGGTGGACGTGGTGGTTGCCAAGGAATTCGCTGAAAGCGCGACGGCTACTGTCAAGTTGATCGCCGATGTTGCCGATGACGACATGATTCTTGATATTGGCCCGCAGACGGCGGCGAACTTCGCCGAACTGCTGAAGTCATCCAAGACTATCCTGTGGAACGGTCCGGTTGGCGTGTTTGAATTCGACCAGTTCGGTAACGGCACCAAAGTGCTGGCCCAGGCCATCGCTGACAGTGCCGCATTCTCCATTGCTGGCGGCGGCGACACCCTGGCGGCCATCGATAAATATGGCGTTGCCGAGCAAATCTCCTACATTTCTACCGGTGGCGGCGCGTTCCTGGAGTTCGTCGAAGGCAAGGTGTTGCCAGCCGTTGAAGTCCTGGAAAGCCGGGCCAAGGCCTGAGGGTCGCCCGTTTGACCAGGCAAGGGAGTGTTGACATGGTCAAGACCTTAGCGCTGTTGATCGTAGCGGGATTGCTGGCGGCTTGTGGGAGTAATCCCAAGGCTACGTCGGAACCCGCGCCGTCGGCGCCCCAGAACGGTTGCTATCAAGCCGACTGGCAGGCAGAAACCAATCCGGTGCTCAACAAGCGTTCCGGGCCTGATGGCCTGGACAAATACGAGACACAGGCTCCCGCCAAGGAACATGGTTGTCCTTGACGGGTCTGACTCTTTACTCAGCGCTGGCGGTGTCTGCCGTCAGTCGAGGGACATGGATGAAAGGCTTTATCGCCATTACGGCGTTGGTATTGCTGGGCGGGTGCACGAACTGGAACCCGTTCCAGTCGTCCACCCCTGCCGATGACTGGACTACCTGGACCTGCGACAGCCAGGCCAAGGTGGTTTGGCGCTACACCGACGACAGCCGCCAGGAAGTCGACGTGCGCCTGGGCGGAGCCGATCAGGTTCATCGCCTCAAGCAGGAGCCAGGCGCGTCGGGTTCGCTGTACAGCGACAACATGCTGGCGTTTCACATGAAAGGTGAGGAAGGCCTGGTTTACTGGGTCGCCACCAATGATTTGATTGGCCGCGGTTGTAAGGCGCAATAAACGGACTGTGCTGTACCTGTAGGAGCGAGCATGCTCGCGATGGTCGTTAACGATAACGCTGGCTGTCTGATACCCAGCGGTGCTCCTTCGTTCATCGCGAGCATGCTCGCTCCTACAGGGGCCGGCGTTGAGATTGATGTAACACCGAATTCGCAGCCCGGGACCAACCCCCGATCTGCAATAACTTGAATAGCCGCCGCCGCTACGGCAGGCTGGCACGATTAACGACCCAAACCGGGAGAGACACACACAATGGCACTTATCAGCATGCGCCAGATGCTGGACCACGCAGCCGAGTTCGGCTACGGCGTTCCAGCCTTCAACGTCAACAACCTTGAGCAGATGCGCGCCATCATGGAAGCCGCTGACAAGACTGACTCCCCGGTGATCGTCCAGGCTTCGGCCGGTGCTCGCAAATACGCCGGCGCACCGTTCCTGCGTCACCTGATCCTGGCGGCCATCGAAGAATTCCCGCACATCCCGGTGTGCATGCACCAGGATCACGGCACCAGCCCTGACGTCTGCCAGCGTTCCATCCAACTGGGCTTCAGCTCGGTGATGATGGATGGCTCCCTTGGCGAAGACGGCAAGACCCCGACCGACTACGACTACAACGTACGCGTTACTCAACAAACCGTGGCCATGGCTCACGCCTGCGGCGTCTCGGTAGAAGGCGAGCTGGGCTGCCTGGGTTCGCTGGAAACCGGCATGGCCGGTGAAGAAGACGGTATTGGCGCCGAAGGCGTTCTGGACCACAGCCAGATGCTGACCGACCCGGAAGAAGCCGCTGACTTCGTCAAGCGCACCCAGGTCGATGCCCTGGCCATCGCCATCGGCACCAGCCACGGCGCCTACAAGTTCACCAAACCGCCTACCGGCGATGTATTGGCAATCGACCGCATCAAAGAGATCCACAAGCGCATTCCGAACACTCACCTGGTGATGCACGGCTCGTCTTCGGTTCCGCAAGAGTGGCTGGCGATCATCAACCAGTACGGCGGCGACATTAAGGAGACCTACGGCGTACCGGTTGAGGAAATCGTCGAAGGCATCAAGCACGGCGTGCGCAAGGTCAATATCGACACCGACCTGCGCCTGGCGTCCACCGGTGCGATGCGTCGCCTGATGGCCACCAACCCGAGCGAATTCGACCCGCGTAAATTCTTCGGCGCCACTGTGACTGCCATGCGCGACGTGTGCATCGCCCGTTACGAAGCCTTCGGTACCGCAGGCAACGCTTCGAAGATCAAGCCGATCTCCCTGGAAGGGATGTATCAGCGTTATCTGAAAGGTGAGTTGAACGCCAAGGTTAACTAAGTCTTCAGTTTGGGAGCGCCTCGCGAGCTTCCGTGAATGACTGGCGGTTGACAAAAAATGCCCTTGTCGCAAAGACAAGGGCATTTTTTATGTTCGTTAAAAGTTTCTTGAGATTTCGTAATCTTATATTTCGTAGTTTGTCGGTTGTATATTTTAGTAATTATTAATGTTGTTGAATTTTGAAATAACCTGTCAAAACTGAGGGTGGACAAGTTTTTATTTAGTGTTCAGTATCTGGGTTCAATTCAATGTGTGGAGTTTAAAAATTGAACTACTTAAATTTTGATACTAGTAATAGTAAGAAACACTTTTGGAGCCGTGGAGTGGTTTCACTGGGCCTTCTGGGTGTTATTGCCTTTGCTGGTAATGTAAATGCGGCTGATGAAATGTGCCCACAGGTTAGTCAAATCATGGCGCAGTCAATTACTCCGGAGCGCGGTTTTACCTATGCAGCCAATGCCATCAGAGGGGGCTGGAAAGGTGAGAATCCGGCCGCGACTGAGTCATATCTTGATAAAGTGAAGTTCACCTCGGCAGCCATTCGACAAACTACTGATAACGGTAACCCGGTGTATTTTGTTGCCTGTGATTACGAGGGCGAAGGTAAGGCAGGTGTGAGGATGTCGCAGCGCTTTCCTGCGCCAGCCAAGCCAGTCGGTAATGACTGGAAAGATAACTTCTGTTCTGCTGGTGTAAGCCAGTGTGCTTTCAAGTTTGATTGAATGAAAGAATAACTCAAAGTCAGCTAAAAGCCTTGATTGTTCAGGCTTTTAGTTGTTTAAGCTGAAGCTCGAGTCTTGGGGCTACCGATTATCGATCGACCAGGAATTTCGGGTTGGCGGCGCCCCACATCGTGTATACCTCGGCCAGCTACCGGCAGGCGCTGGCCGTCGATCAGGACGATGCCTTTGCAAGTCGTGTTCACTTATCGTGGTCAATAATTCAGGATGCTGTACGGGGTTCTTTCTCAAAGAGCGGGTTTTCTGAAAAATTCTATGTCAAGTATGTAGAGCGACTGGGTATGAGGGTCGCTATATACGCGTTTTCCCTTGAGGGATTCATAACGCCGATTGATGGCTTCGAGGATGAAGTATCCAGAGCGCGCGTTGTGGTCACGAGTGTTTGACCCGGCAAAGTAAATGTCGGTTTGAATGCCGTTCGCATTTCTGAAGCGATAGTCCCCGACCAGACCGTATTCGATCACGCCAATACGTAGAGTACCTGTCATGGCGCCGCTTCTGTCCGTGCTGGAAGTGATGTTCAGTTCGTAGGTTGTTCCCGCTTTATCCGTAGCGTTATAAACGGCAGTGATGCGGCCCAGCATGCTGATGTCTTCCTTGGCACTCATGGAGTCTGTTCCTTGGGGTAATCTGCAGAAGGAAAACGGTAATGGGTTGCCAGCCAAGAATAATTTGCAGATGGCGAATTTTCACCTGTTATAAATGACAGTTACTTATTCGAATTTATTGTGTTATGTGAATTTTTAGCAATAAGAACTCCCGTTTGTGCAGAATGCGTCGATTCCCCTTCGAGTTTCACGCCAGTGGCGACTGTAAATGTTAATTCAATCTGTATTTGCTGTTATTGCGAAATCGTCTATTAGACTGTCATTTTGCACAGGTGATTTTGGAATGGGGTAGCCCTACTCTCGTTTGGGTGAAAAACTTAATCTGCACGAATCGAAATGAGGGGTGGATATGCGGATTAAACTTGAGCAGCTTTTTGAGGAAAATATAATCAAGACAGTAATGGTGGAGGTTTATGTTTAAGAGCGAATTTTATCCCGAGGTTCATTCCCGCGTGAGCGGAAATGAAACAATGGGAAGTGCTTTTTACTTATCGTGATCGATATCGAGTTTGCTGAATGTCACCTTACCGCCCTCTGTGGTGTATCCCGTGTTGTCCTGCACATACACCCCGGCCTTGAAGTACAGCGGTTTGACTCGCCAGGTCTGGCTGATGTTGGTGTCCCATTGGTAACCCGCGGCGCTGACCCCCAGCGCGCCGCCAGGACTGAGGTGAAGGAGGTAGGAAAACTCCTGGTCCAGTTTCACGCCGGAGGCGACAGTGATTACCCGACCTTCGTCGTCATCGGGGTGCATGCGTACTTTGGCGACGATGTTGCCGCTCTTAGTGCTGGTCGTATATTGGTACTCGACCTTGACCAGAGGCTTCTGGCTTTGGTAGGCGTGGATCTGACCAATGACGATCTTTCCAGAGCTCGGCACCTGGTTCACCGCCAGGGTGGCACGCAGGAAGTTGTCGGCATTGGGGTAGTACCAGTTTTTCAGGGTGCCGTTGCTGTAGGTTTCCCGTAGTTCGGTACGTGGGTATTTGGCATTTTCGGTGCGCGTGCCAGTCACCGGGGTCCAGAAAATCAGTGTGCCGGTGTCGGAATGGAAGTATTGATCCTTGAAGCCATCTACCAGTTTGGATGTTTCAACGGTGTAGGGCGGGCTGCCGACGGGAACGCTGAGGTTCCAGGTTGCGAGATCGATCATAGTCAAAAGCTTCCACGAATTCATACTGCACGGGCGTGCCAAACGCTCTGGCACGCACTTTTTTGGGCGGCCTTTATAAGCGCAGTGAACTATTTTGTTAACGCCCATTGGGCAGGTTTTTGGCGCCAACATCCTGTCGAAATGCCATCCCTCCCGGTTTTGGCGGGCTGTAGCGCCGACCGTTAGTCGGCTAAATCTGCATCGGCCGAGTGATGGCGCACTGACACCTACTGCTTTCACTGATCACCGTCTAGAGTGAAGGCACAGTATCTGTCCGGTTTTCACGAGAAGTCGGCCTGACTTCCAGACCTAGAGAAGCAGCATGGAATGCGCGCACCCAATGCCAGCTGAAGGCCATTCAACCCTGTTGATCGTCGATGACTACCCTGAAAATCTGGTCAGCATGCGGGCATTGCTGCAGCGCCAGGATTGGCAGGTCATCACCGCTGCCTCGGGTTTCGAGGCGCTCGGGCTGTTGCTTGAGCACGAAATCGACCTGGTGTTGCTGGACGTTCAAATGCCGGGCATGGACGGTTTCGAAGTGGCGCGCCTGATGCGCGGCAGCCAACGGACGCGCCTGACGCCGATCATTTTCCTGACCGCCAATGAACAGTCCCAGGACGCCGTGATCAAGGGTTACGCCAGTGGCGCAGTGGATTACCTGTTCAAGCCCTTCGACCCGCAGATTCTCAAACCCAAGGTCCAGGCGCTGCTCGAACATCAGCGTAATCGCCGGGCCTTGCAGCGACTGAGTCATGACCTGGAGGCCGCTCGCGCGTTTAACGCCTCGGTGCTGGACAACGCCGCCGAAGGCATTCTGGTCGTTGGCGAGGACGGCCTGATTCGTTTTGCCAACCCGGCGATGTCGCGGTTGCTCAGTGCTACGGTGCAGGAGCTGGAGGGCAGGGAGTTCCTGGATTTCCTGCAAAAACCACACATACCGGTGTGGGCCGATTCTGACGTGTTGAGCGGTTACAAGCGCGGCGAGACCTTGCGCCTGCACGACGCTTTGCTGCGTACCGCCCCCGGGCAACAGGTGCCGGTGGCACTGTCTTGCGCGCCACTGCCCTCTGACCAGCACGCGATGGTCGTGACAGTGTTGGACATGTCGGTGGTGCGCCACCTGCACCAGCAACTCGAATTCCAGGCGGTCACCGATCCGCTGACCGGGCTGCTCAACCGTCGCGGCTTCTACCAGACCGTGGAAAATCTGCTGTTGCGCGGCGAGCGCTCGGACAGCGCATGGGTCCTGCTGTACCTGGACCTCGATGGCTTTAAACGGGTTAACGATTCTCTCGGTCACGATGCAGGCGACCGGGTTCTTCGTTGGGTGTCAGAACAGTTGAAGGCCTGTCTGCGCCCGTTCGATATCCTGGCACGCATGGGGGGCGATGAGTTCACGGCGCTGCTGGACCTGGAATTTCCTGAACAGGCGGCAAAAGTTGCGGAAAAACTCATCGAACGGGTATCGATCTGCCAGCAAATCGACGGTATGGATATCGTCCTTGGTGCCAGTATTGGTATTGCCACCTTTCCCGATTGTGGTGCCAATCTCGACGGTTTGATGCGTGCGTCCGATATTGCCATGTACGAGGCCAAGCGCGCCGGTCGTCAACAGTATCGGTTTTACGATCACGAAATGAACGGTCGGGCACGATCGCGCCTGATGCTCGAAGAAAGCGTACGCACGGCCATCGAAAACCGTGATTTCAATCTCGTGTATCAACCGCAGGTGGCTGTTGCCGATGGGCGAACTCGCGGGTTCGAAGCGTTGCTGCGTTGGCAGCACCCGAGCGTCGGCGACGTTCCGCCAGGATTGTTTTTGCCGCTGCTGGAAGAAGCGCGATTGATCAGTCGCCTGGGCAGCTGGATTTACCAGAACAGTGCCGGGCAGCGCAAAGCCTGGGAGGCTCTGTTTGGCGAGGATCTGGTGGTGAGCGTCAGTTTGAGCAGCACTCAGTTTGCCATGCCCAATCTGGTCACCGAATTGCGCCAGGTCGTGGAGCGCCATGGCTTGAAGCCGCGTCATCTGGAAGTCGAAGTGACGGAAGCGGCCCTGATGCACAACCCTGACGAAACCCGCAAACAGCTGCGTTTGCTGCGCAATCTGGGGGTGCGGGTGGCGCTGGATGATTTCGGTTCAGGCCCGTGTTCTTTATCCCACTTGCGCGATCTGGAGATGGATACGCTGAAGCTTGACCGCCATCTGATCAGCCGTATTCCTGAGTCTTCAAGGGATGCGGCCCTGGTGCGTAATGTGATCGACCTGTGCAAAGAGTACGGGATGCTGGTGATTGCCGAGGGGGTCGAAACCATGGCGCAATACCAGTGGCTGCAGGCCAATGGTTGTGAATATGTGCAAGGTTTCCTGGTAGCCCGGCCGATGATGGCCGAAGACACCGAAAGCTTTATGCAGCCCTTCGACTGGGGCGCGCTGACTCGCTGAATTCGCTACACTGGCTACCTTTTGCTGATTTGCGTTGCTGCTCCGATGACTGCGTTGAAGTACCTCCAGGCCTATCCGGCTACTTTGCAGGACCAAGTGCGCCAGTTGATCGCCGAAGGCCGGCTGGGCGATTACCTGAACCAACGCTATCCGCAAAAGCATGCGGTGCAGAGCGACAAAGCGCTGTATGCCTACGCGCTGGACCTCAAGCAGGAATACCTGCGTAACGCCCCCTCCATCGACAAAGTGCTCTTCGACAACCGTCTGGACCTGACCCATCGTGCACTTGGCCTGCACACCACGATCTCCCGGGTGCAAGGTGGCAAGCTCAAGGCCAAGAAAGAAATCCGCATTGCCTCATTGTTCAAGGAGGCGCCGTCGGAATTTCTTAAAATGATCGTGGTGCATGAACTGGCGCACTTCAAGGAGTCCGACCACAACAAGGCATTCTACAAGTTGTGCGAGCACATGTTGCCCGGGTATCACCAGGTGGAATTCGATGTTCGGGTGTACCTGACCTGGCGGGATATGCCGGTGGCTACAGGCGTGTAGGATCTGCCGCAGGTTCGGGCCGCGATCGGACGATCTTTTGATCTTAACAGGAGCAAACGTGACAGACGTAAGCAAGACCAAGAGCAGCTTCTACCGCCGCCTGTACGTGGCATACCTGATCGACAGCGGCCTGGCCAGCAGCGTTCCGGCATTGACCGAAGTCACCGGGATGCCCCGGCGGACAGCCCAGGACACCATCGCCGCCCTGGCGGATCTGGATATCGTTTGCGAGTTCGAACAGGAAGAAGGCGCGCGCAACCACGCCGGGCGCTATCGGATTCGCGGGTGGGGAGCAATCGATCGCGGCTGGATCGAGCGTAACCTTCGGCAGATCAAGGCGGTGCTGGAGTATCCCTGAGTTTCTACGGTGTTTGATCTGACGCCTTCGCGAGCAAGCCCGCTCCCACAGTAGATCTTCGGCATGACAAAGATCTGTGGGCCTGCTCGCGAAAGGAGCCCTTACGAACGACGCATACCGATATGTGGAATCCCGTCCTCGACATACACCTCGCCCGCGACTTCAAACCCGTACCGCCCGTAATACCCCTGCAAATGCACCTGGGCCGAGAGATAGACCGGCATCTCAGACCAACGCTTCTCAATCTGCTTCAGCGCCTGGGCCATCATTTCATGACCCAGCCCGGTGCCTCGCGCCTGTGGCGCAATGATCACGCGGCCGATTACGACATCGCCGCCCTGTAGCTCGGGATCGAGCAGGCGCAGGTAGGCCACCAGCCGATCTTCGTCCCAGGCCATCAAATGACAGGTGTCGCCCTCCAGGTCCTGGCCATCGATGTCCTGATAAATGCATTTCTGCTCCACGACGAACACCTCGGCGCGCAGTTGCAAAATGGCATACAGCTGCTCTTTGCCCAGATCGCTGTGGTGTTTGCAGACCCAGTTGATTGTCATGTGCCGATTCCCTGAAAACGTCCTTGTGATACTAGGCGCCTGGACGATAGATGTCTCCATGGCGTAGTAATCTGTGACAAAGACCAAAATGCCATCATTCATTTATCGCGGTGCTGTCTTCTTTGTGTAATCTGAAACGGAGCGATGTGCAGTGCTGCAACGAGCTGACATCGAGTGCCTGGGGGTGCCGGTACGGAGTCTTGGCGTTTTCGCTGAAAACATGTCGGGCAGCCGCCCGCTGAGGATTTTCTGGCATGCCGCGTTTGCATCGAGCCTTTGCCTTGTTTGGATTGCTGTTGCTGACTAACGCGGTGGCAGCAGAAAAGTTGCGGCTGGTGGCGGACGCCTGGCCTCCTTTCACCGACGCCACGTTGTACAACGGTGGGTTGGCCACGGATATTGTCAATACCGCCTTGGCCCGAGCCGGCTATGCCAGTGATTTCGAGCAGGTGCCTTGGGCGCGGGCGTTGCTGGGGGTGGGCGAGGGTCGCTATGACGTTCTGGTCAATGCCTGGTTCGATGAGGAACGCACACGGCTCGGCCAGTTTTCGGGCGAGTACCTGATCAATCGCGTGCGTTTTCTCAAGCGTAAGGATGTACCCATCGAATTCAGCAATTTGCAGCAGCTATACACCTATCCGATTTCGGTGGTGCGTGGCTACGCCTATTCTCAAGCCTTCGATCAAGATGTTTCATTGCAGAAGATTCCGGTACATAACTTCGCCATGGCCGTACGCATGGTTGCTGCCGACAGGGTCAAGTTGACCCTGGAAGACGAATACGTCGCTCGTTACTACCTGGCCCGCGAATCTCCCAAAGTCCGTAACGCCGTGGAGTTCTTGCCCAAACCGCTGAGCGAGAACGGCCTGCACATTTTGGTCAGCCTGAAGAATCCGCAGCATGAGCAGATTGTCGCCGGTTTTGACCGCGCCATTGCGGCAATGAAGGCCGACGGCAGTTATGCGCGGCTGATGAAGCGACACGGCATGTAGGCGGTGGCTGTTGGTCCGGGCACCACCGCTCTCAATCTTCGCTGGTGTCCTTGATCAAATGCGCCGCCAGCGTACGCAATGGCCCCAACTGCCGGCAGATCAACGCCAGTTGCGTCTGCACCAATCGCTGGCCCTCGTCGATTTCATCGGGCATCTGCTCGAGCGTATTGGCCAACGCTTCCTCCTCATCGCTCTGAATGGCAATGGCGGATTTACTCGCCAGGCCTTGGGCAATTTCATCGATGCTGGCGGCCAGTTTCACTCCCGCGCCTTCGATCAGGTGTTCGCGTACATCCTGCGGTAATTGGGTTTCCCGATGCGCGCCCAGCCCGGACAAATAACTGAGCAAGGTGTGCGACAACACCAGGAAGCGGAACCCGACATCCGCTTCCTTACGGAAATGTCCCGGCTCCATCAGCATGTTGGCCAGGGTGGTCGACAGCGCAGCATCGGCGTTGTGAGCGTTGCGCCGCGCCAGGCGATACGCCAGGTCGTCGCTTTTGCCGGCGGCGTATTGCTGCATGATCTGGCGCAGGTAGATGCTGTTGCAGGTCAGGGTGTTGGCCAGCACTTTGTTCAGGCGACGACCCTGCCAGTCCGGGAGGAACAGGAACACCGCCAACCCGGCGATCAGGCTGCCGAGCAGGGTATCGAACAGGCGTGGCAGGAGCAGTCCGTAGCCGTCGCCCACCTGGTTGAAGCAGAACAGCACCATCAGGGTGATCGCCGCCGTCGCCAAGGTGTAGCGCGTGGTGCGGTTGGTAAAGAACACTACCCCGGCGGCAATCGCGAAACTCGACTGGATCAGCGGGTTCGGGAACAGGTCGAACAGGGCCCAGGCCAGGGTCAGGCCGATCGCGGTGCCGATGATCCGCTGGCCGAGCTTGCGCCGGGTTGCACCGTAGTTCGGTTGGCAAACAAACAGCGTCGTGAGGATGATCCAGTAACCCTGGGACGGGTGGATCAAGTGCACCATGGCGTAGCCGATGCTCAAGGCCAGGGGCAGGCGCAGGGCATGGCGGAACAGCAGCGAGGTCGGCGTCAGCTGTGTGCGCAAGCGTACCCAGACATCCTTTAGATTGCGCGGCGAGCGGTCGAGCAGGCTGCTGTCGGTGGCGTCGGCAAGGGTGTCGGGGTTGCTGGCATCGCTGAGCAGGCGGTCAAGTGTGGCCAGGTTCGCAGCCAGTGCCCGCAGTGAGCGCAACAGCCCGCGCCAGGCAGGATTGCTCTGAATGCGCAGGTGTTCGAGGGAGGCGTGCAGGTCGCCCAGGGCTTCGGCGAAACTCGCGTCATAGGTGAACGGCTGGCGCATCTGGATCGATTCGGCCAGCGCCCGGCAAGCCTTGCCTTGCTGGCGCAACAAGCGCTGGCAGCGGAACAGCACGTCGCTGTGGAAGAATGCATCGGCCAGGGCGTTGTAAGGGTAGTGCGAGGAACTGGCGCGTTCGTGGATGTCCTGGGCCAGGAAGTACAGCTTCAGGTAACGGCTGACTTTCGAGCCCGGTCGACCGTTGCCCACCCGGTGCAGGATGATTTCCTTGGCGGCGTTGAGTGCCGCAACCACGCGGCCGTTCTGCTGGGCCAGCTCCAATCGCCGAGCCTCCACGTCCATCTGCCGGATCGGCTCGAAAAGCGACGACTTCAACTTCAGGTAATAACCCAGCTCCCGGAACAGTTTCGCCAGGCTCTGCTGCACGGGCTGATTGGAAAACAGTGCCTGCCACAACACCGAGAGCAACCCGTACCAGGCGGCACCCGCCACCAGCAGCACCGGCTCATGCCAGAAATCGGTAACCGCGCCGCCGCGCTGATCGACACCGATCATGGTGTAGACCGAAAGAATCAGCGTCGCCGAGGCAATCGCCCCGTAACGCTCGCCAAGGGCGCCGAGCATGGTCAGGGCGAAGGCGGCCAGGGCGAAGGCGATGATAAAGAGTATGGGGTAGGGGAACAGCAGTTCGACCGACAGTGCGGCGACGGCAAAACACACCAGCGTCACTGCCAACGCGTTGAGGCGCCCCTGCCAGCTGTCATCGGTTTCGGCCAGGGCGCTGGCGATAATCCCCAGGAACAACGGGATCAGCAGCCCCATTTCATCCTGATACCAGCACAAGGCCATGGTGCCGGTCAGGGCGATGAATACCCGCACGCTGTAGCTGAATTTATCCAGTGCCCAAAGGCGGCGCAGAGACTGACGGAGTGAGGTCGATGACATGAAGTGCGAAGGCCTTCCGAGGCAATGACGCTAAATTGAGCCAGTAATGACGCCGACGCAATGGCGGCGATCACATCTGACAGCAAAATCTGTTCCTTTATCGATCAGTACACAGTCAGTGTGGGAGCGAGCCTGCTCGCGAAAGCGGTGGGTCAGCCAACATCAATGGAGGCTGACAGATTGCATTCGCGAGCAGGCTCGCTCCCACAGTTTTGATTCGTGTTTGTCAGACGTACTGCGCAGCCGCGTAACCCGAGGCCCAGGCCCACTGGAAGTTGAAGCCGCCCAGGTGCCCGGTGACGTCCAGCACTTCACCGATGAAATACAGGCCAGGGCTTTTGAGCGATTCCATGGTCTTGGACGACACCTCGTTGGTATCGACGCCGCCCAACGTCACCTCGGCAGTGCGATAGCCTTCGGTGCCTGCCGGCACGACTTTCCAGCTCGCCAGCTTTTCGGCAATGTTCGCCAGTTCGGCGTGGGTGTACTGCTTCATCGGTTTGGAAACGAACCAGTTGTCCGCCAGCAGGTTGGCCATCTTCTTGGTGAAAATTTCACCGAGCAGGGTTTTCAGTTCACTGTTCGGGCGTTCGGCTTGTTGCTGTTGCAGCCAGCTTGGTACGTCGTGGTCGGGTAGCAGGTTGATTTCGACGGTGTCGCCGGATTCCCAAAACGAAGAAATCTGCAAAATCGCCGGTCCACTGAGACCGCGGTGGGTGAACAGGATGTTCTCGCGAAAGCTCTGGTCATTGCAGCTGACCAGGCAATCGACCGAGGTGCCGGACAGCTCGGTGCATAATTCCTTAAGCTGATCGGTGATGGTGAATGGCACCAGGCCGGCGCGGGTGGGCAGCAACTCATGACCGAACTGTTTGGCCACTTGATAGCCGAAACCGGTGGCGCCCAGGGTCGGGATCGACAAGCCACCCGTGGCGATCACCAGGGATTCGCAGGTAACCTGCCCCAAAGTGGTGTCCAGCAAATAGCCCTTTTCAAGCTTCTCGATGGTCTGGATCGAGGTGTCCAGATGCAGGCTGGCGCCGACCTGATTGCACTCATCGAGCAACATTTCGAGGATGTCGCTGGACTTGTTATCGCAGAACAGTTGGCCGAGCTTTTTCTCGTGGTACGGCACACCGTGCTTGGCCACCATGCCGATGAAGTCCCACTGGGTGTAGCGCGCCAGTGCGGATTTGCAGAAGTGGGCGTTCTGCGAGAGAAAGTTGCCAGGTTCGGTGTACATGTTGGTGAAATTGCAGCGGCCACCGCCCGACATCAGGATTTTCTTGCCAGCCTTGTTGGCGTGGTCGAGCAACAGTACCTTGCGCCCGCGCCCGGCGGCGGTCAGTGCGCACATCAAACCTGCGGCGCCAGCGCCAATGATCACGACTTCGGTAGAGCGCAAAACGGTGTCCTCTAAATGTGTCACCACAAAGCAAACTGTGGGAGCGAGCCTGCTCGCGAAAGCGGTGTGTCAGGCACCTTAATGTTATCTGACACTCAGTCTTCGCGAGCAGGCTCGCTCCCACAGGGGGTAGATGCGTTGTTGTTACAGGATGCGCACGCGCAACGAGCGGCCCTTGATCTTGCCGTCGTTCAGGCGCTGCAAGGCCTGCTTGGCGACACCGCGCTCCACTGCCACATAGGCCTGGAAGTCGAAGATCGCGATCTTGCCGACTTGGGCGCCGGGGATGCCAGCTTCACCGGTCAGTGCGCCAAGGATGTCGCCCGGACGAACCTTGTCCTTGCGGCCGGCAGCAATGCACAGGGTGCTCATCTGCGGCAGCAGCGGACCGCCACCCTGGGAGGTGAGGTTGTCCACCTGGTCCCAGGTCAATGGGGATTTCTGTAGCTGTTCGATGGCTTGGGCGCGCTGGGCTTCAGACGGTGCGACCAGGCTGATGGCGAGGCCTTTTTCACCGGCGCGGCCAGTACGGCCAACGCGGTGGATGTGGATTTCCGAATCACGGGCCAGTTCGACGTTGATCACCATGTCCAGCGAGTCGATGTCGAGGCCACGGGCGGCGACGTCAGTGGCAACCAGTACGGAAGTGCTGCGGTTGGCGAACATCGCCAACACCTGGTCGCGATCACGCTGTTCAAGATCGCCGTGCAAGCCGACGGCGGAGATGCCTTTGGCCGTCAGGTGATCGACGGTTTCCTGGACCTGCTGCTTGGTGAAGCAGAACGCCACGCAGGACGCCGGGCGGAAGTGGCCCAGCACCTTGGTCACGGCGCTCATGCGATCGTCCGGGGAAATTTCGTAGAAGCGCTGTTCGATCTGGGTGTCGTCGTGGAACGCCTCGGCCTTCACTTGCTGCGGGTTACGCATGAATTTCGACGCCAACTGCTTGATGCCCACCGGGTAGGTGGCGGAGAACAGCAGTGTCTGGCGACGCTCGGGGGCCTGCATGATGATTTCTTCGATGGAGTCGTAGAAACCCATGTCGAGCATGCGGTCGGCTTCGTCGAGGATCAGGGTGTTAAGGCCATGCAGGACCAGCGAGCCCTTGCGCAGGTGTTGCTGGATGCGTCCCGGGGTGCCGACGATGATGTGCGCGCCGTGTTCCAGCGAAGCGATCTGCGGGCCGAGGGATACGCCGCCGCACAGGGTCAGGACCTTGATGTTGTCTTCGGCACGGGCCAGGCGACGGATTTCCTTGGCGACCTGGTCAGCCAATTCACGGGTAGGGCACAGGATCAGCGCCTGGCAACCGAAGTAGCGCGGATTGATCGGGTTCAGCAGGCCGATGCCGAAGGCCGCGGTCTTGCCGCTACCGGTCTTGGCCTGGGCGATCAGGTCCATCCCCTTGAGGATCACCGGCAAGCTCTGCGCCTGGATCGGCGTCATCTGGGCATAACCGAGGGAGTCGAGGTTAGCCAGCATGGCGGCGGACAGCGGCAAAGTATTAAATTCGGTGGCGATGGTGGTCACGGGACTGGCCTGCAAAACAAAATGTCGCGCAGTGTACCAGCCCGATGGCCATTCGCCCTAAGGTTCGATGTGCTCTTCCGGACGCTTGACGCGCCGTCCGTCTTCCTTTGAGAGTTGGGAAAAGATCGCTGCCGCCAGCATGGCCATGATTCCGACGGTCACAAACGTCAGTTGGAACGCGCCCAACACCGTCTCCACGCCGTCATTGTCGATCCCTGCCGTGAAACCGCCTAGCAATGCGCCGGCGCAGGCCACACCCAGGCTCAGGGACAATTGCGCCACCACCGACAGCAGGCTATTGCCGCTGCTGGCACTGGCGTCGTCGAGGTCGATCAGGGTCACGGTGTTCATCGCGGTGAACTGCAAGGAGTTGATCGCCCCCAAAACTGCCAGCAGGCACAACAGCAGCCAGTAAGGTGTCTGCTCGCTGACCAGGCCCATGCTCGCCAGCATGATCCCCAGCGCCAGGGTATTTCCGGTCAGCACGATGCGGTAGCCCAGGCGTTCGATCAGCGGTCGCGCCACCCACTTGGCGATCATCGCGGCGGCCGCCAGTGGCAGCATGCTCATCCCGGCCTGGGACGGTGAATAACCCAGCGCCACTTGCAGCAGCAGCGGCACGAGGAACGGCAGGGCGCCACTGCCGAGCCGGGCGAAGAGGTTGCCGAGAATGCCAACGGCAAAAGTCCGGGTCTTGAACAGCGACGGCGCAAACAACGGATTATCAACGTGGCCGGCGCGCAGCCAGTAGGCTGCCAGGCAAGCCATGCCGCCGAACAGCAGCAGCATCACCCGCAGGTGCGGCAGGTGCAGTTCGCCCAGGCCTTCCATGGCGATGGTGATCAGGATCATCGCCGCGCCGAACAGCAGGAAACCCAGGCTATCGAAGCGGGTACGCTCGGAGCCGCGCAGGTCCGGGATGAATTTCCACACGGCGTAGCAGCCCACGAGTCCCACCGGCAGGTTGATCAGGAAGATCCAGTGCCAGGTCAGGTATTCCACCATCCAGCCGCCCATGGTCGGGCCGAGCAACGGCCCGAGCAGGCCGGGGATGGTGATGAAGCCCATGATCCGCACCAGTTCCGAGCGCGGGTAGGCGCGCAGCACCACCAATCGCCCGACCGGCAACATCAGTGCGCCGCCCAACCCCTGGATAACCCGGGCGCCGATCAGCATGCTCAGCGTGTTCGACATTGCACAGAGCAACGAGCCGAGGCTGAACAGCAAGATGGCGCCGAAGAAGATTTTGCGGGTGCCGAAGCGGTCGGCGATCCAGCCCGAGGCGGGGATCAGCAAGGCGACCGTGAGCATGTAGGCAATGATTACGCCCTGCATGCGCAGGGGATCTTCCGCCAGGTCGCGGGCCATGGCGGGCAGGGCGGTGTTGAGGATCGTCCCGTCCAGGGACTGCATGAAGAAGGCAATGGCGACGACCCAGGGCACCCAGCGGGCGGTGACAGGATCGAGAGGCGGGCGGTTGGGCATGGGACCTCTTGTAGTTGAAGTTGTTAATGCAAGGCCATCGTCGGTCGCAGTCCCTGTGGGAGCGGGCTTGCTCGCGAAGAGGTCATCACGTTCAACATCAATGTTGACTGACCCACCGCCTTCGCGAGCAAGCCCGCTCCCACAGGGTGCCCTGTGTGCTGGGGATTTGTGTTTACAGGGTCAAGGTCAACCGGCTAATAAGCGCCCCCGGCAACAGCGCCGATGCCGTCGCCCGCTGGCTGTAGGTGCTCGCCGACAACAGCAGTTCGCGTTCCGCGGTCAGCGCTTCCAGCTGTGAGCCCAGCAAACTGTAGGCGCTGTCATCGAAGCGCATGGTGCTGACCGGAGCCTGGATCTTGCCATTTTCGACCCAGAAGGTCGCAAACCGCGTCATGCCGGTCAGGCGTGCGGCCGGTTGATCCGAAAAGTTCAGGTACCACAGGTTGCTGATGTACAAGCCTGTACCGAGTTGCTCGAGTATCTCTGCCTCAGGCAAATCCCCGGCGCGCATGTTCAGGGCGGTTGGCGACTCTCCACCACTGGCGCCGTTGGCGGTCAAGCCGTACTCTGCGGCGCTGCGTGAGCCCACGAGTTGCGCGCCGGCCTTGCCCTCGACGATCAACCCCAGGTCGCTGCGCGGATAACCTTCGTCGGAGAACGCCGGGCTCAGCGAACCGCTGACTTTTTCCTCCAGCGAGACCAACGGGCTGAATGCTTGATCACCCCCGTAGAGCTTTTGCAGCGGACTGCTTTTGCTGGCAATCGACTGCGCCGAAAAACCGCCCCAGCACAGCATGCCCATGATTTCTTCCAGCGCGGCGGGCGCCAGGTAGGCGCGGTACTGACCCGGCGCCAAAGTGCGCAGCGGCCGTCCCAGGTATTCCAGCTGTTCACGTGCTTGCTGGAAGCGTCTGGCAAAGCCTTCGGTGTTCCAGTCGTGCCCGGCATAGCTGGCCTTGACCGCTTGGCCGTTTTCATGGAACAGGCTGAAATCGAAGTTGAAACTGTTGGCCTGATGCCAGCCGAAGGCGCCAGCGGAACTGGCGAAACCGCGGCTGATCGGCCCTGCCGCATAGAACCCGACCAGGTCCAGTCCTTCGGCGGCCTGGGTGATTTCGCCGACCACTTGCTCGGTGTCCGGTAGCGGGTGCTCCTGCACGTTCTGGCTTTGCCAGCCGTTGTGATTGAGCAGCAGGTAGGGGTCCTGGGGCAACAAAGGCAAGGTTTCGCGCAGTTGTTGCAGACCTTCGGCCAGACGCTGATGGTCGACTGCAGGGTCGCCTGCCAAGGTGATTTGCAGGTCGGCGTGGCGGCCATCGTTGATCAATTTCAAACCGATGCTGGCCTGTTGCACCTGTCCGGCCTGACGCACCTTGGCGTGGTTGAAACGCACGAAGGCCGATGATTCGGCGGCGTAGCTCAGGGTGAACTGTTCCGGTTCGCGTAACGCTTCGCGCAATCGGGCGATCAAAGCCTTGAACGAATCGGCCTGGGCTTTCGACGTAGTCATCAGCTGTCTCCCCCAAAAACATCAACGTTGCTGAATACGCAGGCTGGCGAGGCATGGCCGACGCGAATCACCTGGTTTGGTTCGCCCTTGCCGCAGTTGGGCGTACCCAGGACCTTGAAGGTGCTGGCATCGCCGACCGCGCTGAGGCTTTTCCAGAACTGCGCGGAAATCGCCCGGTAATTCGGGTTCTTCACCACGCCCTTTAATTCGCCGTTTTCAATCAACTGACCCCATTCGCAACCGAACTGGAATTTGTTGCGCGCATCATCAATGGACCACGAGCGGTTGGTGCTCATCAGGATGCCGTGCTCGATGTTGCCGATCAGTTGCGCAAGCGGCTGATCGCCAGGTTCGATGTTGAGATTGGCCATGCGGTCGATCGGCGGGCGGTTCCAACCACAGGCACGGCTGTTGGCGACACCGTCCAGGCCCGCGCGAAATTGCGAGAGTGCACCGCCCAAGGGGCGCAGCAACAGGCCTTCGCGAATCAGGAATTGTTTGCTGGCAGCCGTGCCGTCGTCGTCATGGCCATAGCTGGCGAGCTGTTCGGGTATATCGGGGTCGAAGGTCACATTGAGAAGTTTAGAGCCGTATTGCAGGCGGCCAAAGTCTTCTGCCTTGACGAAACTGGTGCCAGCGTAATTGCGTTCATCGCCGAGGATGCGGTCCAGTTCCAACGGATGACCGATGGATTCGTGGATTTGCAGCATCATCTGGTCGGGCATCAGCAGCAGATCGCGTGGACCTTGCGGCGTGTTCGGTGCCAGCAGCAGTTGCAGCGCCTGATCGGCGACCAGCGGGCCGGCACCGACCAGGCCGCAGCGGCTGATCACATCCGCGCCACCCTGCTGGCCGAAATTCTCGCGACCCAGGCTGCGGGTCTGGCTGTCGTTACCGTCGTAGGCGGTGACATCGAGGCCCGGGTAGACGAAGCGTTGGGCCTGGCGCAGTTCGGCGCCGGCGCTGTTGAGGTAGATCTGCTCGACGTGGGTGATGCCGAGGCTGACCTGCCAGCTCACCAAGCGCTCGTCCTTGGGCACGGCGGCGGATTCGGCCCCCAGCAGCTGATAGCAGTCGCTCAGGGAGGGGAAAGGCTGGTCGAGGGTCGGCGAGAAATAGTCGGCACGGTCGCTGGAAACGGCGTGTTCGCGCAGGTCCAGCAGGGCATGGGGCTTGAGTCGGCGCGCCTGCTGTTCGGCGCGTTCGAGGGCGGCTTGCAGGCCCTGTTGCGACAGGTCATTGGTGGCCGCATAGGCTTCGACGCCATTGACTCGCACGGTCAGCATCGCGCCTTCGTCGCGGCTCAGGCTCGGCGGTTCGGCGACGTTCTTGCGCACCGACAGGTACTGGCCGGACTCTCGCACATAACGCAGGGAAAAGAATTCGGCGCCCGTGCGCAAGGCAGCAAAGCGCTGCTTGAGCTGGGGGTGGAAATCGAACATTCGGGAACCTCCTTGGTGTGGAGCATCGATGTTGCGCGGGGAGGGTGAAGCATTTGCGTGGCGCTAGAGTAGGCCTGCGAGGGGGATGGATCAAGGATGGAGCGGTGTCAGCGGGGATTGATCGTTCCCACGCAGCGCGTGGGAACGATCAGGGGGAGGCTTACTGTGCGGTGGCGCTGACTTCCCGCACAGGCTTGCCCTTCACCGGCGCATCGCCTGCTACGTAGTACTTGGCCTTGCTGCGCGGCAATGGCTTGCGACCACGGATCTTGTCGGCGATTTTCTCGGCCATCATGATCGTCGGCGCGTTCAAGTTGCCGGTGGTGATGATCGGCATGATCGAGGCATCGACCACGCGCAGGCCTTGCATGCCATGCACGCGACCCTCGCCATCGACCACGGCCATTTCGTCGGTGCCCATCTTGCACGAGCAGGACGGGTGGAACGCGGTTTCGGCGTGCTCGCGGATGAACTTGTCCAACTGCTCATCGGTTTGCACTTCGATGCCCGGGCTGATTTCGCGGCCACGGAAGGCGTCCAGTGCCGGTTGCTGCATGATTTCACGGGTCAGGCGGATGCCGTCGCGGAATTCCTGCCAGTCCTGCTCGGTGGCCATGTAGTTGAACAGGATGCTCGGGTGCTGGCGTGGATCCTTGGACTTGGCCTGGATGCGCCCGCGGCTTGGCGAACGCATGGAGCCCATGTGTGCCTGGAACCCGTGCTCTTTCACACCGTTGCTGCCGTTGTAATTAATCGCTACCGGCAGGAAGTGGTACTGGATGTTCGGCCATTCGAATTCCGGACGGGTACGGATGAAACCGCCGGCTTCGAACTGGTTGCTGGCACCGATGCCGGTGCCGTTGAACAGCCATTCGGCACCGATCGCCGGCTGGTTGTACCAGAGCAGCGACGGGTACAGCGAGATGGGTTGGGTGCACGCGTATTGCAGGTACAACTCAAGGTGGTCCTGCAGGTTTTCACCGACGCCCGGCAGGTCGTGAACCACCGGAATGTCGAGCTTTTTCAGCAGTTCGGCCGGGCCGACGCCGGAGCGTTGCAGGATTTGCGGCGAAGCGATGGCGCCGGAGCACAGCAGCACTTCCTTGCGCGCCTTGGCTTCAACGCGCTCTTCGGCGGAGCCAACCAGGTAGCGCACGCCGACCGCACGCTTGCCTTCGAACAGGATCTTATCGGTCAGGGCGTGGGTGACGATGGTCAGGGTCGAACGCTTCTTGGCGATGTCCAGGTAACCGCGGGCGGTGGAGGCACGACGGCCTTTGGGCGTCACGGTGCGGTCCATCGGACCGAAGCCTTCTTGCTGGTAGCCGTTCAAGTCTTCGGTGCGTGGATAACCGGCCTGTACGCCCGCTTCGACCATAGCGTGGAAAAGCGGGTTGTTGCCGGCTTTCGGTGTGGTCACGCTGACCGGGCCGTCGCCACCGTGGTAGTCGTTCGGGCCGATGTCGCGGGTTTCCGCCTTGCGGAAATACGGCAGGCAGTCCAGGTACGACCAGTCCTCGAGGCCTGGCAGTTTTGCCCAGCCGTCGTAATCCATGGCGTTGCCACGGATGTAGCACATGCCGTTGATCAGCGAGGAGCCGCCGAGGCCCTTGCCGCGGCCGCATTCCATCCGGCGACCGTCCATGTGTGGTTCTGGATCGGTTTCGTAGGCCCAGTTGTAGCGACGGCCTTGCAGCGGGAACGCCAGGGCGGCCGGCATCTGCGTACGGAAATCCATGCGGTAGTCCGGGCCGCCGGCTTCGAGCAGCAGGACGGTGACGCCTTCATCTTCAGTCAGACGGGTCGCCAGGGTGTTACCGGCCGAGCCGGCACCGATGATGATGTAATCGAATTCTTGGGACATTGAATGCACCCTCTTGAAAGTTGGTCAGGTCAGGCCACGGCGAGTGCTGCGCACTCGATTCGCGAGCAAGCCCGCTCCCACATTTGATCTCTGGTGTACACAGGATCTGTGTCCACCTCTGGCCCCTTGTGGGAGCGGGCTTGCTCGCGAAGAGGCCCTCGCGAGCAATACAGGTCTCGGGTCTTAGAACACCGAGACGTAATCGCCCAGCTCGACCTGTACCGATTTGATGCGGGTGAAGTTGTTCAGCGAGCTAATGCCGTTCTCACGGCCAACACCCGACTGCTTGTAGCCGCCAACCGGCATCTTCGCGTCGGATTCGCCCCAGGCGTTGATCCAGCAGATACCGGCTTCCAGTTGATGAATCACGCGGTGAGCGCGGTTCAGATCCTTGGTGACGATACCGGCGGCGAGGCCGAAGTCGGTGTCGTTGGCGCGGCGGATCACTTCTTCTTCGGTCTCGTAGGTGAGGATCGCCATCACCGGGCCAAAGATTTCTTCGCGCACGATGGTCATGTCATCGGTGCAGTCGGTGAACACGGTCGGTGCGACGAACGCGCCCTTGGCGAATTCACCTTCGGTCAGGCGCTCGCCGCCGCACAGCAGGCGCGCACCTTCTTCCTTGCCCTTTGCGATATAGCCCAGCACGCTTTCCATGTGGGCGAAGCTGACCAGCGGGCCGAAGTTGGTGTTTTCATCTTCCGGATTGCCGACGCGGATGCGCGCAACACGTTCAACGATCTTGGCTTCAAAAGCGGCTTTCAGGTGCGCCGGTACGAACACGCGAGTGCCGTTGGTGCAAACCTGGCCGGAGCTGTAGAAGTTGGCCATCATCGCGGTATCGGCAGCACGGTCGAGGTCGGCGTCGTCGCAGATGATCAGCGGCGACTTGCCACCCAGTTCCATGGTCACGTCCTTGAGCGAAGAGCTCGAAGCGCTGGCCATGACTTTCTTGCCGGTGTCGGTGCCGCCGGTGAACGAGACTTTCTCGATGCGCGGGTGTTCGGTCAGCCAGGTGCCGACTTCACGGCCGCTGCCGGTCAGGACGTTGAACACACCCGCTGGCAGGCCGGCTTCGGTGTAGATCTCGGCCAGTTTCAGGGTGGTCAGCGAAGTGACTTCGCTTGGCTTGAAGATCATCGCGTTACCGGCGGCCAGGGCCGGTGCGGATTTCCACAGGGCGATCTGGATCGGGTAGTTCCACGCGCCGATACCGGCCACGACGCCCAGTGGCTCGCGACGGGTGTAGACGAACGAAGTGGTGCGCAAAGGGATCTGCTCGCCTTCGATGGCGGGTACCAGGCCTGCGTAGTACTCGAGCACGTCAGCGCCGGTGACGATGTCGACGTAGCGGGTTTCGGAGTACGACTTGCCGGTGTCCAGGGTTTCCAGTGCGGCCAGTTCATCGTTGCGTTCGCGCAGGATGTCCACGGCACGACGCAGGATGCGCGAACGCTCCATGGCGGTCATCGCAGCCCAGATTTTCTGGCCCTTTTCGGCGCTGACCACGGCGCGCTCGACGTCTTCCTTGGTCGCACGTTGTACTTTTGCGAGGACTTCACCGTTAGCCGGGTTGATGGCTTCAAACGTGGCATCGCTGCCAGCGTCACTGTAGCCGCCATCGATGTAGAGTTTTTGCAGTTCGAAACGGGCCATAAAGTCCTCGCAAGTGCATTGGTTATTGGCACGGTGCAGGTGTCGAGCGTTCTATGTGTGCTCTAACTCACCTGCTTGGCCAGTTGGATATCCATGTATTCGTAAGCGATCCGTTGTGCCTGCTCGGTGTCGAAAGCATCTCCCGACAGCGCGCCGCGCAACCACAAGCCGTCAATCAACGCTGCCAGGCCACGGGCCGCACTGCGCGCTTCGACAAGCGGCAACACGCGGCGGAACTGGCAGCACAGGTTGGAATACAGACGGTGATCGTTGATCCGCTGCAACCTGTGCAAAGACGGCTGGTGCATGCTGGTAGCCCAGAAGGCCAACCAGGTTTTCATTGCCGGGCCGTTGACCTGGCTGGCGTCGAAGTTGCCTTCGATGATCACCTGCAGATGCGCCCGCGGGCTGTCATCTGTCAGCGCCAATCGGCGCGCGGTGACGTTCTCGCTCAGGACGGTCATCAGGTACCCCATGGTGGCGGCGATCAGGCCGTTCTTGTCCTGAAAGTAATGACTGATGATGCCGTTCGAGACACCGGCCAAACGGGCGATCAGCGCAATGCTGGCGTCCCCCATTCCGACCTGGTCGACCGCCAGCAAGGTGGCTTCGATCAACTGTTGGCGACGGATGGGTTGCATACCGACCTTGGGCATCTTGCACATCTCCTTAGGCCTTCCGGCAGACGCAAGACGTCTATCGGTTTGAGGGCCAGTCTATTTTGTTTTGATTGAACGTTCAATCAACAAAGAATAAGATCTGCGACAAATCGTCGCTGCCTACAGATTTTTCCGACGCGTAGCGGCGAAAAAAAACGACTTCCGCAATTGCTCGAAACCCACGCGCCACGGCGTTAAAGGGGGTTCGAGCTTTATCGGGTTGTCTTTATATCACCCGCTGGTCGGCTGCCCACTAAGCGATTGGTCGGGTACCTCGTTTGTCTTGCGTTCTTCTCTCGCACTGCCCGGAGCATCTGTGCCATGAGTTCTGCCTCGCTAATAAAGACCCCACCCGAGAAGGTGACGGTCAACGGTTGGGTGTTCTACACCTCTACCGCGTTGATTCTGTTGTTGACCGCCATTCTGATCATTGCCCCGCAAGAGGCCGGCAGACTGCTCGGTACGGCGCAAGCCTGGTTGTCCCGCAGCTTCGGCTGGTACTACATGGTGGTGATTGCCGCCTACCTGATCTTCGTGGTCGGCCTGGCGTTCTCGTCCTACGGCAAGCTCAAGCTGGGCAGCAAGGACGACACCCCGGACTTCAGCTACGGTGCCTGGGCGGGGATGCTGTTCTCCTCGGGTATCGGCATCTCGCTGCTGTACTTCGGTGCGTCCGAGCCGCTGGATCATTATTTCAACCCGCCGGAAGGCGTGGCCGGAAGCAACCTGGCGGCACGTCAGGCCGTGCAGCTGACGTTCCTGCACTGGGGCCTGCATGGCTGGGCGATCTACGCCTTGGTCGGCCTGGCGGTGGCGTACTTTGCCTACCGGCATAACCAGCCGCTGGCGCTGCGTTCGGCGCTGTACCCGCTGGTGGGTGAGCGTTGGGTCAAAGGCGCGGCCGGTCATGCGGTGGACGGCTTTGGCATGTTCGTGACCCTGCTGGGCCTGGTGACCAACCTGGGGATTGGTTCGCTGCAAGTGTCGTCGGGCCTGGAAAACCTGTTCGGCATGGAGCACAGCAACACCAACCTGCTGATCGTGATCATCGTGATGAGCACCGTGGCGACCATCGCTGCCGTGTCGGGTGTGGAAAACGGCATCCGCCGCCTGTCCAACCTCAACATCGTGCTGTTCAGCGGTCTGCTGATTTTCGTGCTGCTGTTCGGCCCGACCCTGCACCTGCTCAACGGCTTCGTGCAGAACGTTGGTGATTACCTGAACGGTGTGGTGCTGAAGACTTTCGATCTTTATGTGTACGAAGGCGACAGTGAGAAGTCTGACCGCTGGCTGGGCCTGTGGACCCTGTTCTACTGGGCCTGGTGGATTTCCTGGGCCCCGTTCGTAGGCATGTTCATCGCGCGTATTTCCCGTGGTCGCACGGTGCGTGAAATGGTTGCTGGCGTGCTCCTGATTCCGCTGGGTTTCACCCTGGCGTGGCTGTCGATTTTCGGTAACTCGGCGCTGGACCTGGTGATGAATCACGGCGCGGTGGAGCTCGGCAAGACTGCGCTGGAACAGCCGTCCATGGCGATCTACCAGTTGCTGGAGCATTACCCGGCATCGAAGGTGGTGATCGGTGTATCGATTTTCGTGGGCTTCGTGTTGTTCCTGACGCCGGCGGATTCGGGTGCGGTGATGATGGCCAACCTGTCGTGCAAGGGCGGTAACGTCGACGAAGATGCGCCGCACTGGCTGCGGATCTTCTGGTCGGTGGTGATCACCCTGGTGACCATCGGCCTGCTGTTCGCCGGTAACTTCGAAGCCATGCAAACCATGGTGGTTCTGGCCGGCTTGCCGTTCTCGGTGGTGTTGGTGTTCTTCATGTTCGGCTTGCACAAGGCCATGCGCCAGGACGTGCAGATTGAACAGGAGCAGGCGGAGTTGGCAGCGCGCGGTCGTCGTGGCTTCAGCGAGCGTTTGACGCAGCTGGACCTGCAGCCGAGCCAGTCGGTGGTACAACGCTTCATGGATAAGCATGTGAGCCCGGCATTGCAGGATGCGACGACGCAAATGCGTGCCCAAGGCCTCGAAGTGCAGACGCTGCTGGGCAAGTCCAAGCGCTGCATGGGAGTGCGGGTCGAGATGGAAGAGGGCAACCCTTTTGTCTACGAAGTCAGCCTGGACGGGTATCTGGCCACTCCAACCGAGTCAGCCCAGTCCGATGAGGCGCGTCAGCGTTACTACCGCGCCGAGGTGTACTTGCACAACGGTAGCCAGGACTACGACCTGATGGGTTTCACCCAGGATCAGATCACCCGTGACGTGCTCGATCAGTTTGAAAGCCATCGCCAGCTTCTTGGCCGGGTGTATAGCTAAGTTCTGAACTGATGCGGTGTTTCAGTGACACCGCGTCGCCTTCTTTGCGAGCAAGCCCGCTCCCACATTTGGAATGCATTCCCCTGTGGGAGCGGGCTTGCTCGCGAAGGGGTCATCAGCCGCAATGCTGCATTACCCGATTTCACACAAATAAAAACGCCGCGATCTCTCGCGGCGTTTTTGTGTCTGTGGCCTTAGCCCAGGTTCTTGCCGAGCAGCGCGTGGTACAGCTCGCTGTCGCCGAGAATCCCGACCACTTTGTTGTTGTCGTGCAACACCAGTTTGTTGCCGGTCTGATAACGAATCTGCAATGCGTCGCGCATGCCGATGTTGGAATCCACCAGCGTCGGCCGACGGCCCAGGCCTTCGACCGCCTGGCCTGGAATCCAGTTCTGCAGGTCCAGGCTCGCACCGTTCTGGCGTGCGCCCTTGATGGTGTTGCCTTCGGCGAGGTCAAGCCACGAATCGCCGCCCGGATCGAGGCACACCGAGCCGTTGATGCGCTTGCAGTTGTCCAGGGTGCGCATCAGGCTGCGCCCGCACAGTACGTTCAGCGGGTTGGTGTGGGCGACGAAGGTCCGCACGTAGTCGTCCGCAGGGTTGAGGACGATTTCTTCGGGCTTGCTGTACTGGATGATCCGGCCGTCTTTCATGATCGCGATACGGCTGCCGAGCTTCAGGGCTTCATCGAGGTCGTGGCTCACGAACACGATGGTCTTGCTCAGCTTGCGTTGCAGCTCCAGCAGTTCGTCCTGCAGGCCCTGTCGGATCAGCGGGTCGAGTGCCGAGAACGGTTCGTCCATCAGCAGGATGTCGGCGTCCATCGCCAGCGCACGGGCCAGGCCCACACGTTGCTGCATGCCACCGGACAGCTCATCGGGTTTCTTGTTGCGCCATTGGGTCAGGCCCACCAGCTCAAGTTTTTCATCGACCAGTTTCCGGCGTTCCTTCTCCGGACGGCCCTGCATTTCCAGGCCGAAGCTGATGTTCTCGCGCACCGTCAGCCAAGGCATCAGGGCGAACTTCTGGAACACCATCGCAATGCGCTTGGTGCGCATCATTTTCAGCTCGGCGGCGGAGCAGGACGCGATGTTGATCTGCTTGCCTTCGTGCTCGACGAACAGCTTGCCACGGCTGACGGTGTTGAGACCGTTGATGCAACGCAGCAGGCTGGACTTGCCGGAGCCGGACAGGCCCATCAGCACGCAGATTTCACCTTTTTCGATATCCAGGCTGGCCTTTTCGACGCCAACGATTTGCCCGGTCTTTTTCAGGATCTCGCTGCGGGTCAAGCCTTGATCGAGAAGTTTCAGTGCTTCGCGTGGATCCTTGGTGAAGATCACGTCGACGTCTTCGAAGCGAATTATGCTCATGCGTCACCCCCTACTTTCGCGTCGGGTTGTTTGCAGATACGGTCGAGCATGATCGCCAGCAGTACGATCGCCAGGCCCGCTTCGAAGCCCAGGGCGATATCAGCAGTGTTCAGTGCGTTGACCACCGGTTTACCCAGTCCGTCGGCGCCCACCAGTGCCGCAATCACCACCATCGACAGCGACAGCATGATGCACTGGGTGATGCCGGCCGCGATGCTCGGCATGGCGTGGGGCAGTTCGATCCGTGTTAGTAGCTGGCGACGCGAGCAGCCAAAGGCCTTGCCGGCGTCCATCAGTTCTTGCGGGACATCGCGGATGCCCAGGTAGGTCAGGCGGATCGGCGCGGCGATGGCGAATACCACCGTGGAGATCAGGCCTGGCACCACTCCCAGCCCGAAGAGGGTCAGGGTAGGAATGAGGTAAACGAAGGTCGGTACGGTCTGCATCAGATCGAGTACCGGACGCATAAAAGTGTAGAACATTGGCTTGTGCGCCGCGACGATGCCCAGTGGCACGCCGATGACCACGCAGACCAGGGTGGCAAACAGCACCTGGGCCAGGGTCTCCATGGTTTCCTGCCAGTACCCCAGGTTGAGGATCAGCAGAAAGGAGGCGATGACGAAAGCGGTCAGCCCCCATTTGCGCTGGATGAAGTGGGCCAGGAGGGCGATGAGGCCGATCAGTGCCAGCGGGTTGAACCAGGTCAGCGCGAAAGTCACGCCGTGGATCATCGTTTCCAGCGTCACGGCAATGGCGTCGAAGGTGTTGGCGCCGTGTTGCGTCAACCATTCGACAAAGCTCGCGATGTGCTGGCCTAAAGGGATTTTCTGATCAATCAGCATGGTAGTGAACGTCCGCATGCAAGGAAATTAACAGCCCGGACGGCGTGAGCCGCCCGGCATAAGCGATGCTCCCCGATTCAAGGCGCGAGTTTGGCTTTCACGGCCTCCAGGCCTGGTTTACCGTCAATGGTGGTCACGCCAGCGAGCCAGGTATCGAGCACCTGTGGATTCTTTTTCAGCCAGGCCTTGGCGGCCGCGTCAGGCTTCATCTTGTCGTCCAGGATGTTGCCCATCAGTTCGCTCTCCATGTCGACAGTGAACTCCAGGTTTTTCAGCAGTTGGCCCACGTTGCTGCACTCCTCGGCGTAACCCTTGCGGGTGTTGGTCGCCACGGTGGCAGCACCGAAATCCGGGCCAAAGAAATCGTCGCCGCCGGTCAGGTATTGAATCTTGAAGCGCTTGTTCATCGGGTGCGGCGCCCAGCCGAGGAAGACCACGGCGGTGTCGCGTTTCTGTGCGCGGTCGACCTGGGAGAGCATCCCCGCTTCGCTGGATTCGACGACCTTGAAGCCTGCGTCCTTGAGGCCGAAGGCGTTCTTGTCGATCATGCTCTGGATCAGGCGGTTGCCGTCGTTGCCGGGCTCGATGCCGTAGATCTTGCCGTCCAGTTCCTTCTTGAACTTGGCGATGTCGGCAAAATCATGCAGCCCTTTGTCGTACAGGGCTTGTGGCACGGCGAGGGTGTATTTGGCGCCCTTGAGGTTGGTGCGCACGGTTTCCACGGTGCCGGCGTCGCGGTAGGCCTTGATGTCGTTTTCCATGGTCGGCATCCAGTTACCGAGGAACACGTCCATGTTCTTCCCGTCGGCCAGGGACTTGTAGGTCACGGGCACGGAAATCATGGTGGTCTTGGTCTTGTAGCCGAGGGCGTTGAGCACGACGCTGGTGGTGGCGGTCGTTGCGGTGATGTCGGTCCAGCCGACATCGGAGAAGTTTACGGTGCTGCATTGAGCCGGTTCGGCGGCTTGCGCCATAACCGGCAGACTAAGCAGGGCGGCCAACAACAACGACGGGGAACCTTTCATGGATGGACTCCTTGGTGTTTTTTTTGGCAGTAGTTTCCGACTGGAACCACCGCACTTATAGGTTGCGGTTGGATGGCGTTCTGGAGACATCTCTACCACGGCGCCTTGCAATCGAGTCGTTACGATCATGTACCAGTGAAAATCTGACGCCTACAGGGTGCGTCGTAACCAGTACAGGGATGGTCGCATCCAGTGTCGGTGACGTCGTTTACAGCTTTTTTCAGCCTCTTTTGTCCGTCTGAGCCGCAAAAAAACGGCGAAAACACGACGTGAAAGACACGCGGCGTTCGTGGACATGAGTGCGTCGGTGTGAGACGTCGAACGACAGGATAAAAGCCTGATGATGCGGCCATCACGACGGATTGCAGCTTGAGCGTAGCAGCTCCGTCACCGGGCGCTTCTGCGCCTGGAGTTGGCACATCCAGGAGTCCGGCAGTAATGGCTATCAGTGTTTTCGACCTGTTCAAAATCGGCATCGGCCCTTCCAGTTCACACACCGTGGGGCCTATGCGGGCCGCGGCGCTGTTCGTGCAGGGCTTGCGCGAACGCGGGCAGCTTGAGCAGGTTCGGCGTGTCGAAGTACAGCTTTTTGGTTCGCTGTCGGCCACCGGCATCGGCCACGGCAGCGACAACGCAGTGATCATGGGCTTGATGGGGGAGTGGCCGGACGCGATCGATCCGTCGCAAATCGGCATCCGCATCGCCACTCTGCGCGAAACCGACACATTGTTACTCGATGGCCGCCAGCCGGTGCCGTTCATCTGGGCTCGGGATATGCGCCTGATCGACGAAAACCTGCCATTCCATCCCAATGCCATGACCCTGATTGTCGAGGGCGATGACGGCGAGTTGCATCGCGACACCTACTATTCGGTGGGTGGCGGTTTTGTCGTCGATGAGGCACAAGCCAGCAGCGGGGTGGTCGACATGGATCGCACCGAACTGCCGTACGATTTTTCCAGCGCTGCCGAGCTGCTGGAGTTGTGTAAAAAGCACAACCTGCGCGTGGCCGAATTGATGATGGCCAACGAGAAGGTGTGGCGCAGCGAAGAGGAAATCCGCAGTGGCCTGATGCACCTGTGGCGCGCCATGCAGGATTGCGTCGAGCAAGGCCTCAAGCACGAGGGCATCCTGCCCGGCGGGCTGAACGTGCGCCGTCGCGCGGCGAAATTGCATCGCAGCTTGCAGGAGCTGAACAAGCCTAACGTGATCGGCTCGACACTGAGCGCCATGGAGTGGGTCAACCTGTTCGCCCTGGCGGTCAACGAAGAGAACGCCGCCGGCGGGCGCATGGTCACGGCACCAACCAATGGCGCGGCCGGGATCATCCCGGCGGTGCTGCACTACTTCATGAAGTTCAGCGAGGACGTGACCGACGCCAATGTCGTCGACTACATGCTCGGCGCGGCTTCGGTCGGGATCCTGTGCAAGAAGAACGCCTCGATCTCCGGTGCCGAAGTCGGTTGCCAGGGCGAAGTCGGCTCGGCCTGCGCCATGGCGGCCGCGGGCTTGGCAGAAATTTTGGGCGCCACACCGGAACAACTGTGCAACGCGGCGGAAATCGGCCTGGAGCACAACCTGGGGCTCACGTGTGACCCGGTGGGCGGCCTGGTGCAGGTGCCGTGCATCGAGCGCAACGCGATTGCCGCGGTGAAGGCGATCAATGCGGCGCAGATGGCATTGCGCGGCGATGGCCAGCACTTTATCTCCCTGGACCGGGTGATCCGCACGATGCGCGATACCGGGGCCGATATGCATGACAAGTATAAAGAGACGTCGCGGGGTGGGTTGGCTGTCAGCGCGGTTGAGTGCTGAAATCCAGTCGGCCCATTCGCGAGCAGGCTCGCTCCCACATTGAAATGCAATCCACTGTGGGAGCGAGCCTGCTCGCGAAGGCGGCAGACCAGTCAAAACTGCGCGTTAAGTGAACAGGTAATACCTGATGCGCCTCCTTTTGGCGCGTCGCTAACAGATAAGTACCTGACCTCAAAATCAGGTCCTCCCCATCCCGGACCACCCGTCACCCCGTGCCTGCGGTGACACTCTTACAGAGCTCCCTGTAGCCCTGTTCCCACAAGTGCTACCGTTTTGCTCAAACGCAACGGGGCAGAGCGCTTGCAGCCATTGATGGCACTTATAACCCTTACTCCCTGCGCGTCATATATAGACACATTCCGACGTCGTTTTTAGGAGTTATTGAACGCGTATTCAAATTTAGGCATGGCATTTGCTCTGTCATTACAAAGCCCGTCTCCCATGCGAGAACGATGGCAATAACAAGAGCCTCCGCCTGAGGCCATCACCCGCTTTGTGTGAGGAGATACTGCGATGACGACGTTCAACTCCGGGGCCCAACCCCAGAACCGTGCGCCACAATCCATCGGCTTTCTGTTGCTGGACAATTTCACGCTGATTTCCCTGGCATCCGCAGTCGAACCACTGCGTATGGCCAACCAGCTGTCCGGTCGCGAGCTGTATCGTTGGACCACTCTCACCGTCGATGGCGGGCAAGTCTGGGCCAGTGACGGTCTGCAAATCACCCCCGATGCCTCCATGCACAAAGCCCCGCCAATGGACACCGTGATTGTCTGCGGCGGTATCGGAATTCAACGCACGGTTACCCGCGAACACGTGTCTTGGCTGCAGAGCCAGGCGCGGCAGTCCCGTCGCCTGGGTGCGGTGTGCACCGGCAGCTGGGCCCTGGCGTGCGCCGGCCTGCTCGACGGTTTCGATTGCAGCGTGCACTGGGAATGCCTGGCGGCGATGCAGGAAGCGTTTCCGCGGGTGGCCATGAGTACTCGCCTGTTCACCCTCGACCGTAACCGTTTCACCAGCTCCGGCGGCACCGCGCCGCTGGACATGATGCTGCACCTGATCAGCCGCGATCACGGTCGTGAACTGTCGGCTGCGATCTCGGAGATGTTCGTCTACGAGCGCATCCGCAACGAACAGGATCACCAGCGCGTCCCGCTCAAGCACATGCTCGGCACCAACCAGCCGAAACTGCAGGAAATCGTCGCGCTGATGGAAGCCAACCTCGAAGAGCCGATCGACCTCGACGAACTGGCGGTGTACGTCGCCGTGTCCCGTCGTCAGCTGGAGCGGCTGTTCCAGAAATACCTGCATTGCTCGCCTTCGCGGTACTACCTGAAGCTGCGCTTGATCCGCGCTCGGCAACTGCTCAAGCAAACGCCAATGTCGATCATCGAAGTGGCATCGGTTTGTGGCTTCGTGTCCACGCCGCACTTCTCCAAGTGCTACCGCGAGTACTTCGGCATTCCGCCACGCGACGAGCGCGTAGGTTCCAACACCACGCAGCAAGTGGCGATGATGCCGCTGCCACAGGCATTGGTGCTTTCACCGTTGTCCGGGCCGTTGTCGGCGCTGAGTCAGGCGCGTAATGAGTCGACGTTCGCCAGCGTAAGGCTCTAATAGCGAGTCGCTTCATTCGCGAGCAGGCTCGCTCCCACATTGACCGAGTTCCAACATTGGGATGCGGTCGAATGTGGGAGCGAGCCTGCTCGCGAAGGCGTTTTAGCGGGTGGTGTGGCTCTGTTGGTATTGCGCCAACGCTGGCAGCAATTGCTTGTCGATGGCCTGGCGCACAGCCGGCAGGATCGTCGCGCTGCTGGTGTACATCTCCTTGACCATCTTGCGAAGTTCATAGGCCCGAGCATCGTCCAGGCCCCTTACCGCGCATTCGCAAGCCTGTTCGGCCGTCGCGCCGCTCGGCACTTGAAAACCCAATGACTTGAGCTGGCCCAACAGGTCTTCCTGGTCTATCAAATCGGCGTGCATCATGACGCAAATCCTTCTTCTGGGAATGATGTCGTGGGTCGATTCTGGTAGTGGCACGCAGTGGCGGCAAGGGCGATTTGTCGTTATGGCAGCATTGACTATGAACAGGTCGTTTTCGGGCTATTTACCTGCGCTGAGAGTCGGCACACTGGACCCAGCTTGCTTCACGAGGGTTTGGTCACCTTCCCGCGGCAGCTCCTCAACAGTACCCTCTGCCTCGATCCTGTCACGGCTTGATCGGGGCTTTTTTTTTGCCTGTGGTTTCTGTGTGGTCTGTACAGTCGCCTTCGCGAGCAGGCTCGCTCCCACATTTGATCTGCGTCATGCGCAAATCCCTGTGGGAGCGGGCTTGCTCGCGAAGAACGATGACGCGGTTTAACGCTGTAGCACGAGGATGCGCGACAACAACTCATCCCGATCCACATAACACCCCTGGAAATGGCGGGCACCCGTGGCAGGGTCAAAGGCGTTGCGCGCGTGCAGGGTACGGCGATTGTCGAAGCACCAGAGTTCGCCGGGGTTGAGCCTTTGCATCAGCCTGAATCGAGGCTCGCGAGTCATCGCGATGAAACGGCGATAGGCGTGATAGAGCCTGGGCATCTGCTCCACCGATGCATCGAACGGCCCTCGCAGAAAGTTCGCCATGCGGATTTCCGAGACCCGCCCCAAGGTATCCAGCGCGATGATCGGCGCCAGGCAACGATAGTCACTGAGGCGGTCTTTATTGCGAAATTCCACGGGGATTTCGCACAGGCTTCGGAACGACTCGGGGTCCTCCTGGCGTAACGCCTCGGCGATGGCAAAACCGTCGACGAAAATACTCTCGCCACCCTCGGCATCGTTGACCAGGCAATGCAGGAACTGCAGCCCCGGTTGCAACTCGCGCGTCGGCAGGTCGCTGTGCAGCGGCAAGTTGAAAGCGGTGTAGGCGTTGCTGTCGGCGTCGGCCTTCGATTGCACATTGAACAGCACGCCGAAATTGCTCTCGCGGATGAAGGAAATGCGCTGGGCGACCAGCTTCAGCGAGCCAGGCTCGGTGGGTACGCCACGGACCTGGGTCAGGCCGGTGTCACGCACGGCCAGCAGCCATTGCAATAGCGCCTGGTTGTCGTTCATCAGTGCTTGATACTCGAACACCGGCAACTGCAAATCACTGTGCCAAAGCCTGGCCTTGGGCTTGCTTGCCAGGCGCTCGGCGCGGGACTCGTCGTCATAGGCGTGGGCCCGCAGCCAGCCAGGGTCGAAGCGGCTGAGGTGGCCATCCTGCCACTGCACGCTCAGGCAACCATCAGGGTCGACACTGGTTTGGACAGGCTTAAGGTTCTCCGGCACATCGACGATTTCCAGCACCTGTTCGCGCGTCACCGTGTAGACGCATTGCGGACACGGGCAATTGTCCCGCAGCCATGGGTGGTGGAAGGGACTGACGCGGTTGTCGGCCCACGTCACCAGGATACGATCGGCCATGGCCTGCACGCCTGTCAGCGCGCTGATCAGCGGATAAGTACGGAAGTCGGCAAAAGCGGCGGCAGTGTTCATGGGATCTCCTTGTTATTTTTTTGGCGGCAATGCGATCACTCGGCCGATGCAGGCGGGGGCGGGCAGGTCGCTCTGTTCGGCGACCATGGCTTGCAGCCGGCCCAGGGTCTGCTCGCTGAATGGCGTGGAGCGTGGTCCGGCGAGGTCGACGTGCAACAGCATTTGCTCGTTGCCCGCCAGCTCCTTGGCGTCGCCCACCAAGTGCAGGCTGTGGTAGAGGTGCAGGCGTTTATTGTCGTGGCCGATGATTTGTGTGTGCACCTCGACCTCGGCGTCGAGCTTCACTTCGTGCAGGTAGTTGAGGTGCAGTTCCAGGGTGAACAGCGAGTTGCCGCTGGCTTCGCGGTTGCTGCTGTCCATGCCGAGGCGGTCCATCAGGGCGTCGGTGGCGTAGCTGAAGATCAGCAGGTAGAACGCGTCGCGCAGGTGGCCGTTGTAGTCGACCCAATCGGGGATGATGCGGGTTTGATAGGTGGTTAGTGCGGGCATCTTGCTCTCCAGAGATGATCGTTCCCACGCTCTGCGTGGTAACGCCTCCTGTGACGCTCTGCGTCACGATCTTTTGGGACGCGGAGCGTCCCGGGCTGCATTCCCACGCAGAGCGTGGGAACGATCAGTGGTACGGGTTACTCGCTGAAACTCATCCCATGCTTCTCTTTGGTGGTCTTCACGGCTTCCAGCACCGCCAGCAGGCAATCATCACGATAGCGCTCCAGCGCCGAAATGCTGTGTGTGCCCAACTGATCGCTGGTGCCATCCACCACATCGTCGATCAGTTTTTCCGTCAGTTCCGGCGCCGGCAGGTAGGTCCACGGCAACTGCAGGGCGGGGCCGAACTGAGCCATGAAGTGGCGCATCCCGGCGTCGCCACCGGCCAGGGTATAGGTCA
Source organism: Pseudomonas sp. EB271-G4-1 (assembly GCF_058791355.1). NCBI lineage: Bacteria > Pseudomonadati > Pseudomonadota > Gammaproteobacteria > Pseudomonadales > Pseudomonadaceae > Pseudomonas > Pseudomonas sp. EB271-G4-1. Next base: position 71,403 of record NZ_JBYTEO010000012.1, on the reverse strand, counting down.
GGAATGTGCCCATGAACGACCAGCGCAGACCGGCGCCAAAACGAATCGCGTCGTCGATTTCGCCGGTCGTCGCCACACCGTCGTTAACCAGGTGCAGCGCCTCGCGCCACAGCGCTTCGAGCAAGCGGTCGGCGATGAATCCCGGCACTTCCTTGCGCACGTGCAGCGGGCGCATGCCAAGCGATTCGTAGACTTTCATAGCCGCCTGCACGGCTTCGGGGGCGGTATTCTTGCCACCGACCACTTCCACCAATGGCAACAGGTAAACCGGGTTGAACGGGTGGCCGACCACACAGCGCTCCGGGTGGGTCGAACTCTCGTAGAACTCGCTTGGCAACAGGCCGGAGGTGCTGGAGCCGATCAATGCATTGGGCTTGGCCGCGGCGCTGATCTTGCTGTGCAACTCCAGTTTCAGTTCCAGGCGCTCAGGAGCGCTTTCCTGGATGAAATCGGCGTCGCGCACGCATTCTTCGATGGTTGCGACAAAGCGCAGGCGATCCTGCGAGGCTCCGGGCGCCAGGCCTTGTTTCTCAAGGGCGCCCCAGGCATTGGCGACGCGTTTGCGCAGGGCGGCTTCGGCACCGGGGGCCGGGTCCCAGGCCACCACGTCGAGGCCGTGGGCGAGGGCGCGGGACACCCAGCCGCTGCCGATGACACCGCTGCCCAGTGCGGCGAAGGTTTTGATTTCGGTAATGAAGGTCATGGCAATTTCCTGAAGAATTCGATGATTCCCTTGTGGGGCAGACCCTTGCCACAAAAGCCCACACCCACAAGGGGAAAAAAGGGGGGGGGGAGGATTAACCGCGCTGTTTCAGGCCCATTTTCTTGCGGCCCTCAGCAGGCGTGAGCACACGGGCACCGAGGCGGCTGAGGATTTCGCTGGCGCGTTCGACCAGTTGGCCATTGGTCGCCAGTACGCCCTTGTCCAGCCACAAGTTGTCTTCCAGCCCAACTCGCACGTTGCCACCCAGCAGCACGGCTTGCGCGGCCATCGGCATTTGCATGCGGCCGATGCCGAAACCGGCCCACACGGCGTCGGCCGGCAGGTTGTCGACCATGGCTTTCATGGTCGTGGTGTCAGCCGGCGCGCCCCACGGGATGCCCAGGCACAGTTGGAACAGCGGGTTGTCGAGCAGGCCTTCCTTGATCATCTGCTTGGCGAACCACAGGTGACCGGTGTCGAAGATCTCCAGCTCGGCCTTAACGCCCAGTTCCTGGATGCGTTTGGCGCCCGCACGCAGCTGTGCCGGAGTAGAGACGTAAATGGTGTCGCCATCGCCGAAGTTCAGGGTGCCGCAATCGAGGGTGCAGATTTCCGGCAGCAGTTCCTCGACATGGGCCAGACGAGTCAGTGGACCGACCAGGTCAGTGTTCGGGCCGAACTCCATCGGGTTCTCGCCCGCGCCGATTTCCAGGTCGCCGCCCATGCCGGCAGTGAGGTTGACGATGATGTCCACGTCGGCTTCGCGGATGCGCTCCATCACTTCGCGGTACAGCGCCACGTCACGGCTGAACTTGCCGGTTTCGGGGTCGCGAACGTGGCAGTGAACCACGGTAGCGCCGGCCTTGGCGGCCTCCACGGCTGCGGCTGCAATCTGTTTCGGGGTGACCGGCACATGTGGGCTCTTGGCGGTCGTGTCGCCAGCACCGGTGAGTGCGCAGGTGATGATGACGTCGTGGTTCATTTGGCGGCTTCCTTCAGGCGTGGTGGTCCCGTTCGCAGCCCGTTCGGGCCGCGAATCGGTGGTTCAATTGAGGGTTACTTGCTGGTCAGCTTGAGGTTTTCAGCCGCAGGCTTGCCGTCGAAGGTGGTCACGCCTTCCAGCCAGCGCTGCTTGTCTTGCGGGTGATCCTTCAGCCACTGTTTGGCGGACTCGAAGGCGTCCTTGTGATCCAGCAGCGGCTGCATCATCCGGCTTTCATCTTCGGCGGTGAACGTCAGGTTGCTCAGCAGGCGACCGATGTTCGGGCACTGCTCGGCGTAGGTCGGCGAGGTCACGGTCCAAACCGTGGCCATGCCTTCGTTAGGGCCGAGGGCGTCTTCACTGCCGGTGAGATAGGTCATCTGTACGTTGACGTTCATGGGGTGCGGTGCCCAGCCGAAGAACACCACGGCTTCCTTGCGGCGCACGGCGCGATCCACCGCCGCGAGCATGCCCGCCTCGCTGGATTCGACCAGTTGGAATTTGCCGAGGCCGAACTGATTCTTGGCAATCATCGCCTTGATCTGGGTGTTGGCGCCTGAGCCTGGCTCGATGCCGTAGATCTTGCCGCCCAGCTCTTTTTCGAACTTGGCGATGTCGGCGAAGGTCTTCAGGCCCTTGTCGGCGAGATAGGTCGGAACGGCGAGGGTGGCACGTGCGTCTTTCAAGTTGGGCGCTTCAAGCACCTTGACCTGATTGGCGTCGACGAACGGGGTGATGGTCTGGGTCATCAGCGGGTTCCAGTAACCCAGGAACAGGTCCAGGCGCTGATCGCGAATCCCGGCGAAGATGATTTGCTGGGAGGCGCTGGTTTGTTTGGTGCTGTAGCCGAGGCCGTCGAGCAATACCTGGGTCATCGCACTGGTGGCGATCACGTCGGTCCAGTTCACCACGCCCATGCGCACGTTCTGGCACGACGCCGGTTCGGCTGCCATGACACTGGCGCTCAGCAAAGCGGTACCACTGAGTGCAAGAACACAGCTGCTGATCAGTCGTTTCATTCTCAGGTTCCTCGGCAGTTTCATTATTGTGGGTCCGGTCGTCTGTGCGCCGGTGATGTCACGTTACGCAGCTAATCTGCCACGAAAGCGCACTGCGGCGACCGACTCTTGCACTGCAGCGACCTGTGCTCTTGAATGCCTTCTGCAAGTGGCGTATCAACGTCTTCACGCTACCCGTCGAACGAGTGCGCTCCATGTCCCAGGATTTCTATTTCTTGTTGATGCCGGGTTTCTCGGCGATTGGATTTATCTCGGCAATCGAGCCATTGCGGGTTGCCAATCGCTTTCGCGGCGAGCTCTATCGCTGGCATGTATTGAGCGCCGATGGTGGGGCGGTGCTGGCCAGTAACGGCATGTCGGTCAACGCCGACGCGGCGCTGGAGCCGTTGAAAAAAGGCGCGACGTTATGGGTGGTCGCCGGCTTCGAACCGCTGAAATTCGCCACTCCGGCGCTGGAGCACTGGCTGCGTCGCCTCGACAACGAAGGCGTGACGCTCGGCGCCATTGACACCGGCAGCTTCATCCTCGCTGAGGCAGGTTTGCTCGACGGTCATCGCCTGACCCTGCACTGGGAGGCCATCGACGCCTTCAAGGAGTCCTATCCGCAGCTCAGCGTCACCCAAGAGTTATTCGAGATCGACCGTCGACGCATCACCAGCGCTGGCGGGACCGCGTCGATCGATTTAATGCTGGATCTGATCGCCCAGTCCCATGGCCCGGAACTGGCAATCCAGGTCAGCGAGCAATTCGTGCTCGGGCGCATCCGTCCGCGTAAAGACCACCAGCGCATGGAAGTCGCGACGCGTTATGGCATCAGCAACAAGAAGCTTGTTCACGTGATTGGCGAGATGGAGCAGCACAGCGAGCCGCCGCTGAGTACGTTGGAATTGGCGGAATCGATCAAGGTCACCCGGCGTCAGCTGGAGCGCTTGTTTCGCCTGCACCTGAACGACACACCGAGCAATTTCTACCTGCGCCTGAGGCTGGAGAAAGCCCGGCAACTGCTGCGCCAGACCGATATGAGTGTGTTGGAGGTGAGTATTGCCTGCGGGTTTGAATCGCCGTCGTATTTCACCCGCAGTTATCGGGCGAAGTTCGAGCGGTGCCCGCGGGAGGATCGGCGTACCGCCAAAGCATAACCACCCCGAAAACCTGTGGGAGCGAGCCTGCTCGCGAAGAGTCCGGCACATTCAACATGGATGTTGACTGAACCGCCGCCTTCGCGAGCAGGCTCGCTCCCACAATGGGCAACTTATTTCTTCAGAAGTGCCGAGCAGGCTGCCTTGTACGCCTCATGCTGATACTTGTTCAGCGTCTCCGGCGGCTCAAAACCATGCTTCTTGGCCTGTGCATTGATCGTCTGCGGCGACAGCAGCGTCACCTCGCAATTCTCCAGCAACTGGAAAACGCCCTCGATCTTGAACGTGGTCGGCCCACCGGCAAACTCACCTTTCTTGCTGCGCTTCTTGATCACGATTCGATCTATCGAGTTCTCGCGAACAAAGGATGCGACCTGAGCGGCAAACACTTTGACATTGGCGGCTTCGTCGTCATCCTCCAGGGCGATTTTCTTGGTCGCAAGCGCGACATGGCTCAGCGTGGAACCGTCGAGAGCTGCCACGGCGATGATCGCTTCGCTGCCTTTGATTTCGATGCCGCAGACTTTCATGGTGAATCCCTTTTCTGGCTGAAGGCGTGAAGCTTACAGCTCCAGTTGAATAGCAGGCGTTACTCCTGCCCAATCGTCTCCAAAAACTCCGACCGCTCGTCACTCATCCGCGCCACGCAATCATTCTGCGCAATAGTGAATGCCTTGCTGCCGGCGGTGGCCGGGAAGGCTTCGATGGCGCAGTCAGCGTCGCGGGTTTTCAGCCATTGTTGCTGGGCGGCCTTGATCTTGGCGGTGATCTCGGCCAATTGCGACGGGTTCTTGCCGTAGAGCGACTGCATGCGTTCGTTCAGGCTTTTGTAGTTTTCGCTCAGCAAGTCTTCGGCGGTGGTTTTGCTGAAGGCGGAGCATTCCAGGGTCTGTACGTCGTTTTCGACTTTGTCGCAGGGGGTGTCTTCAGACTCCTCGGCGGCGTGTACGCCGGTCGCAATCAGTGCCAAGGCCAGGACGATGAATTTCATGTGGTTGCCGCTCCCATCCAGTGAAGCATCAAGAGATGTGGCGAATTCTGGCCCAAGCGGATTGCCTTGAACAGGTCGGCAATTGTGCCTTGCGACGACCCTTTGTCGCGGATTGACGCTTTCGGCAATTCCCCTGTCGTTTTTGCACCCGGCTACCAATGCACCGAGGCATATGCTGGCCCCAAAGCGCCGACAGACGATTCGGCGCATGAATCGCTAACAAGGGGACAGCCTGATGAGCCCAGCCGAATTGCACGCCGACAGCATCGTTATCGACGGGCTGATTATTGCCAAGTGGAACCGTGAACTGTTCGAAGACATGCGCAAGGGCGGTTTGACCGCAGCCAACTGCACCGTGTCGGTATGGGAGGGCTTCCAGGCCACCGTCAACAACATCGCCGCCAGCCAGAAGCTGATCCGCGAGAACAGCGACCTGGTGATTCCGGTGCGCACCACCGCCGACATCCGCAAGGCCAAGGAGCAGGGCAAGACCGGCATCCTCTTCGGTTTCCAGAATGCCCATGCGTTTGAAGACCAGATCGGCTATGTCGAAGTGTTCAAGCAGCTGGGCGTCGGTATTGTGCAGATGTGCTACAACACCCAGAACCTGGTCGGCACCGGTTGCTACGAGCGTGACGGCGGCCTGTCGGGCTTCGGTCGTGAAATCGTAGCCGAGATGAACCGCGTAGGCGTCATGTGCGACCTCTCCCACGTCGGTTCCAAGACGTCCGAAGAAGTCATCCTCGAATCGAAAAAGCCGGTGTGCTACTCCCACTGCCTGCCGTCGGGCCTCAAGGAGCACCCGCGCAACAAGTCCGATGAAGAACTGAAGTTCATTGCCGACCACGGCGGTTTCGTCGGTGTGACCATGTTCGCGCCATTCCTGGCCAAGGGCATCGATTCGACCATCGACGACTACGCCGAAGCCATCGAATACACCCTGAACATCGTCGGTGAAGATTCGATCGGTATCGGCACCGACTTCACCCAGGGTCATGGCCAGGACTTCTTCGAGTACCTGACCCACGACAAGGGCTATGCCCGCCGCCTGACCAGCTTCGGCAAGATCATCAACCCGCTGGGTATCCGCACCGTCGGCGAGTTCCCGAACCTCACCGAAACCCTGCTCAAGCGCGGCCATTCCGAGCGCGTGGTGCGCAAGATCATGGGCGAGAACTGGGTGAACGTCTTGAAAGATGTCTGGGGCGAATAAGCCACCGCTCTTCTGAATCCTTTCCTGCGGCCGTCCGCGCCGCAGGCAACAACAAAATTTTTCTGGAGTTAAGTTTCCATGGCCAAGATCGCCCCGCAATTGCCTATCGAAGTCGACAGCGAAACCGGTGTCTGGACGTCCGACGCGCTGCCGATGCTGTATGTGCCCCGTCATTTCTTCGTCAACAACCACATGGGCATCGAGGAAGTGCTGGGCGCCGAAGCTTACGCCGAGATTCTCTACAAGGCCGGCTACAAGTCCGCCTGGCACTGGTGTGAAAAAGAAGCCGAATGCCATGGCCTGGAAGGCGTTGCGGTGTTCGAGCATTACATGAAGCGCCTGTCGCAGCGCGGCTGGGGCCTGTTCAAGATCCAGGACATCGACCTCGACAAAGGCACCTGCAGCGTCAAGCTTGAACACTCGGCATTCGTCTACGTGTACGGCAAGGTCGGGCGCAAGGTCGACTACATGTTCACCGGTTGGTTTGCCGGCGCGATGGACCAGATCCTCGCCGCTCGTGGCAGCAAGATCCGCACCGTGGCCGAACAAGTCTACGGTGGCTCCGAAGAGGGCCACGAAGACGGCTTGTTCACCGTCAAGCCGTTGTAAGTCGAGGAACCCGCCATGGCTTTCGAAGCAATGTTCCAGCCGATCCAGATCGGCAAACTGACCATCCGTAACCGCGTGCTCAGCACTGCACACGCCGAGGTCTATGCGACCGACGGCGGCATGACCACCGACCGGTACGTCAAGTATTACGAAGAGAAGGCCAAGGGCGGGATCGGCCTGGCGATCTGTGGCGGTTCGTCCGTCGTCGCCATCGATAGCCCGCAGGAGTGGTGGAGCTCGGTGAACCTGTCCACCGACCGCATCATCCCGCACTTCCAGAATCTTGCGGACGCCATGCACAAGCACGGCGCCAAGATCATGATCCAGATTACCCACATGGGCCGTCGCTCGCGTTGGGACGGCTTCAACTGGCCGACGCTGATGTCGCCGTCCGGCGTACGCGAGCCGGTGCACCGCGCCACCTGCAAGACCATCGAGCCGGAAGAAATCTGGCGGGTGATCGGCAACTACGCGCAAGCTGCGCGTCGCGCCAAGGCCGGTGGCCTGGACGGCGTGGAATTGTCGGCGGTGCACCAGCACATGATCGACCAGTTCTGGAGCCCGCGGGTCAACAAGCGTACCGACGAATGGGGCGGCACCTTCGAAGGTCGCATGAAATTTGGCCTGGAAGTGTTGAAAGCCGTACGCGCCGAGGTCGGTGACGACTTCTGCGTGGGCATGCGTATCTGCGGTGACGAGTTCCACCCGGATGGCCTGTCCCATGAAGACATGAAGCAGATCGCCAAGTATTACGACGACACCGGCATGCTCGATTTCATCGGCGTCGTGGGCTCGGGTTGCGACACCCACAACACCCTGGCCAACGTGATTCCGAACATGAGTTATCCACCGGAGCCGTTCCTGCATTTGGCCGCCGGTATCAAGGAAGTGGTCAAGGTTCCGGTGCTGCATGCGCAGAACATCAAGGACCCGAACCAGGCCACCCGTATCCTGGAAGGCGGTTACGTCGACATGGTCGGCATGACCCGCGCGCACATTGCCGACCCGCACCTGATCGCCAAGATCAAGATGGGCCAGATCGACCAGATCAAGCAGTGTGTCGGTGCCAACTACTGCATCGACCGCCAGTACCAGGGCCTGGACGTGCTGTGCATCCAGAACGCCGCGACTTCCCGTGAATACATGGGTCTGCCGCACATCATCGAAAAAACCACCGGCGTTAAACGCAAAGTGGTGGTGGTCGGTGCCGGTCCTGCCGGGATGGAAGCCGCTCGTGTGGCTGCCGAGCGCGGCCACGACGTAACCCTGTTCGAGAAAAAGGACTTTATCGGTGGCCAGATCACCACGGCGTCGAAAGCGCCGCAGCGTGACCAGATCGCCGGTATCACCCGCTGGTATCAGCTGGAGCTGGCACGGTTGAAAGTCGACCTGCGCCTGGGCACCGCGGCGGATGCGCCGACCATCATGGACCTGCGTCCGGATGTGGTGGTGCTGGCCGTCGGCGGTCATCCGTTCATCGAGCAGAACGAGCACTGGGGCGCGGCTGAAGGCCTGGTGGTCAGCAGCTGGGACATTCTCGACGGCAAGGTTGCACCCGCCAAGAACGTGCTGGTCTACGACACCATTTGCGAATTCACCGGCATGTCGACTGCCGACTTCCTCGCCGACAAGGGCAGCCAGGTCGAGATCGTCACCGACGACATCAAGCCAGGCGTGGCCATTGGCGGTACGTCGTTCCCGACCTACTACCGCAGCATGTATCCGAAAGAAGTGATCATGACTGGCGACATGATGCTGGAGAAGGTCTACCGCGAAGGCGACAAGCTGATAGCGGTGCTGGAAAACGAATACACCGGCGCCAAAGAGGAGCGGGTGGTGGACCAGGTGGTCATCGAGAACGGCGTGCGTCCGGACGAGGAGATCTACTACGCGATGAAGGAAGGCTCGCGCAACAAAGGCCAGATCGACGTCGAAGCCTTGTTCGCGATCAAGCCGCAGCCATGCCTGGAACAGAGCGGCGACGGCTACCTGCTGTTCCGCATCGGCGACTGTGTGGCCCAGCGTAACGTGCATGCGGCGATCTATGACGCGCTGCGGCTGTGCAAGGACTTCTAAAATCACACCGAACCAATGTGGGAGCGGGCTTGCTCGCGAAGAACGATAACGCGGTACACCTGATACACCGCGTCGCCGGATTCGTGAGCAAGCCCGCTTCCACATGAGACCCCGCGGTCTTTGGGAGCTTCACCATGCTCAACACCCTTCTTCCCATCCTGATCTTTGCTGCCCTGGGCCTCGCGGCTCTCGGCGCATTGCGACGGGTAAACATGTGGCGCCGAGGCCGGGCCTCGAAGGTCGATCTGATCGGCGGCCTGTTCGCCATGCCCAAGCGTTACATGGTCGATCTGCACCATGTAGTGGCGCGGGACAAATACATTGCCAACACCCACGTCGCGACGGCCGGCGGCGCAGTGGCGTCCATCGTGCTGGCAATTCTGGTGCATGGTTTCGGATTGCATAACCGCTTCCTCGGTTATGCATTGTTGTTGATGTCGGCGGTGATGTTCGTCGGTGCGGTCTTTGTTTACCTGCGTCGGCGCAATCCACCTGCGCGCCTGTCGAAAGGTCCGTGGATGCGCCTGCCGAAAAGCCTGATGGCATTTTCGGTGTCGTTCTTCCTCGTGACCCTGCCGGTGGCCGGTATCCTGCCGGAAAACTTCGGCGGCTGGCTGTTGGCGGTGATCCTCGGGATTGGCGTGCTGTGGGGCGTGTCCGAGCTGTTCTTCGGCATGACCTGGGGCGGGCCGATGAAGCATGCCTTCGCCGGTGCCCTGCACCTGGCCTGGCACCGTCGTGCCGAGCGCTTTGGCGGCGGTCGTTCCACCGGTCTGAAACCCTTGGATCTGAACGACCCAAGCGCGCCACTGGGCGTGGAAAAACCCAAGGATTTCACCTGGAACCAGTTGCTCGGCTTCGACGCCTGCGTGCAGTGCGGTAAATGCGAGGCCGCGTGCCCGGCCTTCGCCGCCGGCCAGCCGTTGAACCCGAAAAAATTGATCCAGGACATGGTCGTCGGCCTGGCTGGCGGCACCGATGCCAAATTTGCCGGCAGTCCGTATCCGGGCAAGCCCATCGGTGAACACGCCGGTAATCCGCATCAACCGATCGTCAATGGTCTGGTGGACGCCGAAACCCTGTGGTCGTGCACCACCTGCCGCGCCTGTGTCGAGGAATGCCCGATGATGATCGAGCACGTCGATGCCATCGTCGACATGCGTCGCCATCTGACCCTGGAAAAAGGCGCGACCCCGAACAAGGGTGCCGAAGTCCTGGAAAACCTGATCGCCACCGACAACCCGGGCGGTTTTGCGCCAGGCGGGCGGATGAACTGGGCGGCGGACTTGAACCTCAATCTGCTCAGCGAAAAGAAATCCACCGACGTGCTGTTCTGGGTGGGCGATGGCGCCTTCGACATGCGCAACCAGCGCACCTTGCGTGCGTTCGTCAAAGTGCTGAAAGCGGCAAAAATCGACTTCGCCGTGCTTGGCCTCGAAGAGCGCGACAGCGGTGACGTGGCTCGCCGCCTGGGCGACGAGGCAACCTTCCAGTTGCTGGCCAAGCGCAACATCCAGACCTTGGCCAAGTACAGCTTCAACCGCATCGTCACCTGCGATCCGCACAGCTTCCACGTGCTGAAAAACGAATACGGCGCTTTCGATGGAAACTACCTGGTGCAGCACCACAGCACCTACATGGCGGAAATCATCGACGCCGGCGCGCTGAACCTTGGCCAGCACAAGGGCGACAGCGTGACCTATCACGATCCGTGCTACCTCGGCCGCTACAACGGCGAGTACGAAGCGCCGCGCCAGGTTCTGCGCGCGCTCGGCATCGAGGTCAAGGAAATGCAACGCTCCGGTTTCCGCTCGCGCTGCTGCGGCGGTGGCGGCGGTGCGCCGATCACCGACATTCCGGGCAAGCAGCGTATCCCCGACATGCGCATGGAAGACATCCGCGAGACGGGCGCCGAACTGGTGGCCGTGGGCTGCCCGCAGTGCACCGCGATGCTTGAAGGTGTGGTCGAACCACGACCGTTGATCAAGGACATTGCCGAACTGGTGGCCGACGCGCTCCTGGAGGATCAGGCCCCAAAGTCGGCTACGCCGGCCAAACGTGAACCCGCGGAGGTGCACTGATGAGCGACATTATCCGCCGCGACCCCCGTGCCGAATGGATCGCCCGTAACCGTTTGCACCCTCTGCACGCCGCCATGCAACCGGCGCAGCACAGTTGGATGGGGCCTAACGGCGTCATTCGCAAGAACCCGCACGGCATCGGTTTCATCGGCCCTAACGGCATCAAGCGAATCGACCGTAGCGGCGCTCAGCAGGGCGGGACGACGAAACGTTCGGCCGCCGTTGAAGTGCAATTACCGCTGCATCAAGTCCCTGCGCCGGCATTCTTCATCTGCGTGGTGCCGGACATGGTCGGCGGCCGCTTGAGCAGTCACGACCGAGATCTGCTGGGGCTGGCCCATCAACTGGCCGGCAGCGACGGCGCGGTGTTGGCCGTGGTCTTTGGCGAACACAAGGAAAACGCGTTTTCCACAGCCGGCGTCGATCGCCTGCTGGTGCTGGAAGGCGAAGAGTTCAGCGGTTATGCACCGGAACAACGCGTCCAGGGCCTGCGGGCTGTGGATAACCAGTTCAACCCACGTCACTGGCTGCTGCCGGACAGTCGCAGCGGCGGTGGCGAATTGGGTCGGCGCTTTGCCGCTGCCTTGGGCGAACGCCCGGCCACGCGGGTTTGGCAGGTCAAGGATCAGGAGTGCATTGGTCGCGCCGGTGCCGGTTTGCAAGATCTGGCGCGTCCGGTTGCACGGTTGATCCTGGCCGCCGTCGAATGCGCCGAGCCGGTCAGCGAAACCCGTCACGAAGTTTTGCCGGTGGAGTTATCCACAGCCGTCGCCCGCAGTCTCTCGCGCATCGAGGATCTGGGGGCGGTGGCGGTGGACCCGGCGGCGATTCCCATGGCCGAAGCCGAATTCATCTTCTCCGGCGGCAACGGGGTCAAGGATTGGGACTTGTTCCACCAGACCGCCGCAGCCCTTGGCGCCACCGAAGGCGCGTCGCGGGTGGCGGTGGACGATGGTTTCATGGCGCGCGACCGTCAGGTCGGCGCGTCCGGCACCTGGGTCACCGCGAGGGTCTATGTGGCGGTGGGGATTTCCGGGGCAATCCAGCACCTGCAGGGCATCGGTGCCTGCGACAAGGTGGTGGCGATCAACCTCGACCCGGGTTGCGACATGATCAAACGGGCCGACCTGTCGGTAATCGGCGAAAGTGCGGAGATTCTTCGGGCCTTGATCGCGGCGGTAGAAGCCTACCGCAACGACGCCAAGCGCGATGCGGCTTAAGGGAAGGAAAGGGTTATGAGCACGAAAATCATCAGCCTGGTGTCCATCGGCGCCCACCCGACTTCCGGTCGACCACGTCGCGCGGAACAGGATGCACGGGCGGTGGAGTTGGGCTTGCAGCTGGCTGGGGATAACTTGCAGGTGCTGCACGCCGGCGACGTTGGCGAACCGGCCTTGCGCGCTTATCTGGGCATGGGGCTGGAACAATTGCATGTGCTTGAACAACCGCAGGGCGCCGATGCGCTTCCGGCGTTGACCGCTTATTTGCGCGATGCCGGGGCACAGGTGGTCCTGACCGGTAGCCAGGCGGAAACCGGCGAGGGCTCGGGCATGCTGCCGTTCCTGCTGGCCGAAGGCCTTGGCTGGCCGCTGGTGGTGGGATTGGCGCAGGTCGAGTCGATTGATGGGGGTTCGGCGCTGGTACTGCAGGCTCTGCCGCGCGGTCAGCGGCGTCGCTTGAAGGTTCGCTTGCCGTTTCTCGCCACTGTGGATAACGCTGCGCCAAAGCCTCGGCAAAGCGCCTACGGTCCGGCCCGGCGCGGAGTTTTGCAAGCCAATGAGGTGGAAATCGTCGACGATGAATTGCTCGCGGTCGCCACCCTGCAACCGGCCAAGCCACGGCCGAAGCGCTTGAAGGTAATCAAGGCCAAGAGCGGCGCCGATCGCATGAAAGCCGCAACGGCGAAAGCCAGTGGTGGTGGCGGACAAGTGCTCAAGGGCGTGACGGCACAGGCGGGGGCTGAAGCCATCCTTAAGTTGCTGATCGAAGAAGGTGTGGTCCGCTAGCGGTCCGTTTGGGGGCAGGTCAATGGCAGTAGAATTTCGTCCGGCAGTGCGCGCGGATGCGCGCGAGATTGCGCGTTTGTTCCAGATTTCATCGGAGGGTGCTGCGGATTACATCTGGAGCCAGATAGCAGAACCGGGGCAGGATCTGTTGGACGTCGGAGCCCTGCGTTACGCCCGCGACGATGTGGATTTCTCCTGGCAGAACTGCCTGATCGCCGAAGCTGAAGGTAAGGTCATTGGCATGCTGCACAGCTACGTGATGCGTCACGATCCGTTCGCGGCACCGGTGACCGACCCGGTGCTGGCGCCGTACGCCAAGATGGAAATCCCCGACACCCTTTATATTTCCAGCCTGGCGCTGCACGAAGGCTGGCGCAACCAGGGGCTGGGCAAGCAGTTCCTTGCCTACGCCTACGACCGCGCCAACCGGCTCGGGCTCAATGGCTTGAGCCTGATCGACTACGCCGCAAACACCGGTGCCCGGCGGTTCTATGAGCGCCATGGTTTCCGTGTTGTCGATACCTGCCAGATTGCGCCGCATCCGATGATTCGAGTCACGGGAGAAGCCTATTTGATGTATCGCCCTTAACGGGCTGCCCGGTGGCGGGCGGCCCTATAAGGCCTGATAGTGTTGGCTTTAGTGGCTTTGTTAGGGTAGTTAACAGTTTGTACCCACTATCTTCGGCAGTGCCGTTAAAACACAGTAAGCCGTTTTAACAAGATTTTTCCTGGTTTACCCACAATCCCTGTTAGCTCTTCTGTGGATAACATGTTCGCCCCTCGCTATACCTCTTTAAAACCGTGGGCTGCAAGACTTAGGTCAAATTATAACCAGCATAAGATACGGTTTTTTCACACTTTTTTATCCAAAGCAGGCCCCTAGTTGCCCCCAAAGTCTGTTGGCGCTTCTGTGGATAAGATGTTCGCTTACCGCTGAGGGCCTTATAAACAGCGGCTTTCAGGCTTCTGGTTAAAAATTGATCAAAGATGGCTTTTTAACGGTTATCCCCTGCGTAAACCCTCAAAAATCGCGGCTTTCAGCGCTTTTCCACAGATGAACAATAGTTGCCCCCAAAGTCTGTTGGCGCTTCTGTGGATAAGGTGTTCGCCATCCTCTGCAGGCCACGTATTTCGTGCTTTATAGAGGTTTGATCAATAAATGATCAGGCGCTGTGAAAAACCTTGATTCTGGATAAGTCACGGATTTTCTTTGAGTTCTGTGGAGAAAGTTATCGGCATTTCCACAGTTGTCCCCATTTGCTGTGGGTGGAGATGTGGATAACTTGTTTGCGGAAGGCTGGGAGGCGCACAGGGTATAGCTCTGAACGCAATAGATCATATTTCGTACAGTGCTAAAGAGGTGGTATGAGATATGAATTCGGAAGAGAACCCGTCCCTGTAGGAGCGAGCATGCTCGCTCCTACAGGGGGGGCGTGGGCGTTAGCCCTGGACAGGGACGCCTTTGAGGTACGGCGCAGGCTCGGCGCCCAGGTTGCTCAGCAGGCGCTCGCTGTACCAATCGACGAAGTTCACCACGCCGAATTCGTAAGTCTTGGAGTACGGACCTGGCTGGTATGCCGTGGAGTTGATGCCACGCTGGTTCTCTTCGGCCAGGCGACGGTCCTGGTCGTTGGTGGCGTCCCAGACCTGGCGCATGCGGTCAACGTCGTAATCCACACCTTCAACGGCGTCCTTGTGCACGATCCACTTGGTGGTGACCATGGTTTCCTGCGCGCTGATCGGCCACACGGTGAACACGATGATGTGGTCGCCCATGCAGTGGTTCCACGAGTGTGGCAGGTGCAGGATGCGCATCGAGCCCAGATCCGGGTTCTTGATACGGCCCATGAGTTTGGCACAGCCTTGTTTGCCGTCCAGGGTCATCGACACGGTGCCCTTGAGCAAAGGCATGCGCACGATGCGGTTACGCAGGCCGAAGCTGGCGTGGGCGTAAGGGATCTTTTCGGCTTCCCAGGCAGCGGCAGAGGCGGCCACGTGGTCCTTGAACGCCTGGTCGGCGCGCGGGTCGGTGACGTCGTCCCATTCCAGCAGGGTTTTCAGCAGTTCCGGGTGCGACGCATTGCAGTGGTAGCACTCGCGGTTGTTTTCCAGCACCAGCTTCCAGTTGGCTTTCTCCATCAAGGTGGTGGTGATTGCCACCTTGGTGTTTTCCATGTCGTACGGTTCCATGTAATGGCTGAGCGTCGACAGGAAGTCATCAATGGCTGGCGGATTCTCCGACAGGCTGATGAAGATGTAGCCACCGGCGGTCTTTACGTTCACCGGCTTGAGGCCGTACTGCTTCATGTCGAAGTCGGCGCCCATTTCGGTGCCGGCAAACAGCAGGCGACCGTCCAGTTCATACGTCCACTGGTGGTAGTGGCAGACCAGTTTGGCGACCTTGCCTTTTTCGCTGGTGCACAGGCGCGAACCACGGTGGCGGCAGACGTTATGGAAGGCATGCACCACGCCTTCGGCACCACGAATCACGATGATCGGGTTCTTGCCCACTTGCAGGGTCAGGTAGTTGCCCTTGGCTGGGATTTCGCAGGTCATGCCGGCGATCAACCACTCTTTCTGAAAGATTTCCTGCATGTCGATATCAAACAGGCGCTCGTCAGAGTAGAAAGGCTGCGGCAGCGAGAACGTGCGTTCGCGCTCTTGCAGCATCTGCGCGGTGGCCTTGCGTGCGGGTTCCAGCGGATCGCCCAGGCTCAGGGTAGTAGTGACGTCCATCGTTTAATCCTCAAGGCCATCTGCGTGGCCGGCGAAAGTGGCTAATCAGGTGTACTGCTAAGGGTGCTACGCAAGGTGTAAAGATTGTGTCTTGGTATGGGGCGAGTGTGGGGCCGGCGCTGGCCAGAACCTTATCCATGGGCGACATGGTGCAATCTGTTCCCGACGCGCAAGCCCCGGTCGTTGGGGGCTGGTCGCGATAAGCATGTGAATGTCGCAGATAGGTAAATGGCTGTTTCGCGCTATACGCAGAATCGCCAACATGAAGGCCGACAGTCGGCCGTGGAGATCAGCATGTCCAACAGCTTCCTGAACCCGGTAACCACCCAGACCTGGGCCAATGGTCGGCACATCGTCCGTTGTGTCAAAGTCATCCAGGAAACCTGGGATGTGCGCACCTTCTGCTTTATGGCCGACCAGCCGATCATGTTCTTCTTCAAGCCGGGGCAGTTTGTCACCCTGGAGCTGGAAATCGAAGGCCAGCAGATCATGCGTTCGTACACCATTTCCAGCTCGCCGTCGGTGCCGTACAGCTTTTCGGTGACCATCAAGCGAGTGCCGGGCGGCAAGGTTTCCAACTGGCTGCACGACACCTTGCACGAAGGCCAGGAGCTGGCGGTACACGGGCCGGTCGGGCTGTTCAACGCCATGGATTTCACTGCGCCAAAGGTGCTTTACCTCAGCGGCGGCGTTGGTATCACGCCAGTCATGTCCATGGCGCGCTGGTTCTACGACACCAACGGCAATGTCGACATGGTGTTTATCCACAGCGCCCGTTCGCCCAAGGACATCATTTACCACCGCGAGCTGGAACACATGGCGTCGCGGATCGACAACTTCAGCCTGCACCTGATCTGCGAGAAGCACGGTATGGGTGAGCCTTGGGCCGGCTATCGCGGTTACCTCAACCATAGAATGCTTGAATTGATGGCGCCGGACTTCCTGGAACGGGAAGTGTTTTGCTGCGGCCCGACACCGTATATGAATGCGGTGAAGCGCCTGCTGGAAGCCGCCGGATTCGACATGAAGCGTTATCACGAGGAATCCTTCGGCGCGACGCCGCCAGAGGCGCGTGCCGACGCTGTGGAACACGCCGAACAAGCGGCCGAAGCACCGGAAGTCGACGTGGCGGATCTGCATCAGGTGGAGTTCATCTCGTCCGGCAAGAGCATTCGCGTGGCGCCTGGCGAAACCGTGCATGCGGCAGCGGCCAAGGTCGGTTTGCTGATTCCCAAAGCCTGCGGCATGGGCATCTGTGGCACATGCAAGGTGCTGAAGCTGGGAGGTGAAGTGGAGATGGAGCACAACGGCGGGATCACCGAGGAAGACGAAGCCGAAGGGTACATCCTGTCGTGCTGCAGCGTGCCGAAGGGGGATGTGCGGATTGAGTTTTGATCGCGCCGCCAATATTGGCGTGTAAGGCATGAAATTCCGCACACGGGTTAACAGCCTGTGTGCGGAAGTTGCGCGGGTTACTTGGCGGCAGGGATGTCTTCCCATTCAATTTCAATTCCGAACTGTGTCCGCCCGGAAGGATATCAAAGGTCTTTTTGACGATGCGGTGCGTCTTGCCTTTCTATTTGAAGTGATCCCCCACCTGAACGAGTTCATAGAATTTTTGAATGTCAGATATTTCGTTGGAATGTTTGGTTTCCATATCTGGGATATCCCCTTTAGCAATAGTTTCACGTCGAGATATTGATGTTCCGCGCACAGTCATTAGCCTCCGTACGCAGAGCGAATGATTATTGGGCGGAGGTAGGGGCGGGGGTAGACCAGATCTGGATCTGAATCGACTTGTCGGGGAGCGTCACGTAGGCCTTTTTCGTAATGATACGATCGCCAAAATGTTCTGTGACGTCGTGGTCGCCCACTTGTACAAGTTTGAAGAATTCGTCTCGATCAATGTTTCTGGTTGAGTCGCTTTTGGTTTCCATTTCTGCAATCTCCTGTTGGATTATTCTCCAGCCGAGACGTCGGCAGGAAGTTGGCCCGAAAGACTGCATAGACCTCTTTTCAGGTCGTCAGAAAGTAACCTTGCACAGTCAGGTGGCGGTACTGTCAGAAATATCAGTACAGACGAGCGGTCAGGCACGCATTCCAGCGCGCCCGGCCTCGTCAGTTATCAGTGCGACATCACTTCGCGAATATCCCGCGCCAATTCCCGCACACGCTCCTCTTCGGTATCCCACGAGCACATGAAGCGTGCGCCGCCGTTGCCGATGAAGGTGTAGAACCGCCAGCCCTTGGCGGTCAGTGCGGCGATGGCCGGTTCCGACAGTTGCAGGAATACGCCGTTGGCCTGCACCGGGAACATCAACTCCACACCTGGGATATCACTGACCAATTCAGCCAGCAATTGCGCGCAGTTGTTGGCGTGGCGCGCGTATTTGAGCCAGGCATCGTTTTCCAGGATGCCGACCCACGGCGCCGAGAGGAAGCGCATTTTCGACGCCAGTTGCCCAGCCTGTTTGCAGCGGTAATCAAAGTCTTCAGCCAGCTTATGGTTGAAGAACAGAATCGCTTCGCCCACGGCCATGCCGTTTTTAGTACCGCCGAAGCACAACACATCAACACCGGCCTTCCAGGTCAGATCCGCTGGCGTACACCCGAGGAACGCACAGGCGTTGGAGAACCGCGCGCCGTCCATGTGCAGGTTCAAGCCCAGCTCCTTGCAGGTTGCACTGATGGCGCGGATTTCGTCCGGGGTGTAGACGCTGCCGACTTCGGTGGCCTGGGTGAGGGTCACGACGCGGGGTTTGGGGTAGTGAATGTCTTGGCGCTTGAGGGCGACTTCACGGATCGATTCCGGCGTCAGTTTGCCGTTTTCGGTGCGGGCGATCAGCAGCTTGGAGCCGTTGGAGAAAAATTCCGGGGCGCCGCATTCGTCGGTTTCGACGTGGGCGGTTTCCGAGCAGATCACACTGTGGTAACTCTGGCACAACGACGACAAGGCCAGCGAGTTGGCGGCAGTGCCGTTGAAGGCGAAGAACACTTCGCAGTCGGTTTCGAACAATTTGCGGAAATCGTCGGACGCGCGGGTGGTCCATTCGTCGTCGCCGTAAGCGCGCTGGTGGCCATGGTTGGCCTGCTCCATGGCAGCCCAGGCTTCAGGGCAAATGCCGGAGTAGTTGTCGCTGGCGAATTGTTGGCTCTTATCGGTCATGGCCTGCTTCCGTGGTCGGGACGCTTATGGTGAAGCGTCTCGTGGTCAATGATGGTGCGCACTGTACCGAAGATCATCCGGGGAGCGCACGGGATGTCACTGTCAGAACATTACAAGGATGTCGGGCAATTATGCACACGGCTACACACTTAAAGCAGCGCGACCGTGCACTGGATTTGCTCAAGTGGCTGGCGCTTTTGAGCATGGTGCTCGATCACCTGCGATATGTCGGTTACTCCGCCGATTGGCTGTATGTGCCGGGGCGCTTGGCGTTCCCGTGGTTTTGCGTGGCGATGGCTATCAATCTGGCGCGCAAGCCAGGGGTGGCGACCAGTAGGCAGTGGCGCTATCTGGGTTGGTTACTGATGTTTAGCGCGGTGAGTGAAATTCCCTACCGAATGTTCATTCCCAGCCCCGACACGTTGAATGTGATGCCCACGCTGGCACTCGGTCTGCTGGTGGTGCTCGGCTGGCAGGACCGGACCCTGCAGGCGCGTCTGGTCGCGGCCGGCGCCGTCGTGCTGGCGGCACTATTTGCGCGACAACTGATGTTCGGATTTTTCGGCGTGATGTTGCCGCTGGCGATGCTGCTGGTGATCCGGCGTCCCTGGTATTTCGCGCTGTTACCGGGGGTGGTTTGTCTGGCGGCCAATCAATGGCAGGTGCTTTATTACTCCGTTCGACAGGGTAATGAGGTGGCGATGGCGGCCATCGCCACTTGTCTGATTGCGCCATGGCTGGGGCTGTTCCTGTTGCGACATGCCAGTGACGTAAAACCACCGCCGATGCGACGCTGGGCGTATGCGCTGTATCCCGTGCATTTCCTGGTGTTGCTAGCACTGCGCCAAGCCCTCGCATAACCCCGGGAAAGCTTGTGGGAGCGGGGGGGGTTTGGGGGAGGGGGGGGGGGGGGGAAGCAAGGTTTTTTTCTCCTCTCCTCCTCGAG
>NZ_JBYTEO010000012.1:0-51727 GCF_058791355.1 Pseudomonas sp. EB271-G4-1 | reverse complement strand
CGAGCCTGCTCGCGAAGAGGGAGTGTCAGGCGACATCAATGTTTCTGACTCATCGCCTTCGCGAGCAGGCTCGCTCCCACAGGGGATTGCAGTTGGTTCGCGGGTCGTGTCCGACCTGCCATTTCCCGCCATGTCGTAAACGCACCTTTACGTGGCGCGCGTAGGCATTTGACGACTCGAAGCCGGTCATACCATCGCTATCAAAGGGCACTGCCGAAAAGCCAGTGCCTCACCGAGACGAATGGCGCAGTGCCGCCGCTGGGAGAGACGCGATGTTCAGCAAGCAAGACCAGATCCAGGGTTACGACGATGCACTGCTGGCGGCGATGAATGCCGAGGAGCAACGCCAGGAAGATCACATCGAGCTGATCGCGTCAGAGAACTACACCAGCAAACGTGTGATGGAAGCGCAAGGCAGCGGCCTGACCAACAAATACGCCGAAGGCTATCCGGGCAAGCGCTACTACGGTGGCTGCGAGCACGTGGACAAGGTTGAAGCCCTGGCCATCGAACGCGCCAAGCAACTGTTCGGCGCCGACTACGCCAACGTCCAGCCGCACTCCGGTTCCTCGGCCAACAGCGCCGTGTACCTGGCGCTGCTGCAAGCCGGCGACACCATCCTCGGCATGAGCCTGGCCCACGGTGGTCACCTGACCCACGGTGCGAAAGTGTCGTCCTCGGGCAAGCTGTACAACGCCGTGCAGTACGGCATCGACACCAAGACCGGCCTGATCGACTACGACGAAGTCGAGCGCCTGGCCGTCGAGTGCAAGCCGAAGATGATCGTCGCCGGCTTCTCGGCCTACTCCAAGACCCTCGACTTCCCACGTTTCCGTCAGATCGCTGACAAAGTCGGTGCGCTGCTGTTCGTCGACATGGCCCACGTTGCCGGCCTGGTCGCCGCCGGCCTGTACCCGAACCCGCTGCCTTACGCCGACGTGGTCACCACCACCACCCACAAGACCCTGCGCGGTCCACGTGGCGGGCTGATCCTGGCCAAGTCCAACGAAGAAATCGAGAAGAAACTCAACGCTGCAGTGTTCCCCGGTGCCCAGGGCGGCCCGCTGATGCACGTGATTGCCGGTAAGGCGGTGTGCTTCAAGGAAGCGCTGGAGCCAGGCTTCAAGGCCTACCAGCAGCAAGTGATCGACAACGCCCAGGCCATGGCCGGCGTATTTATCAAACGCGGCTACGATGTAGTGTCCGGCGGCACCGACAACCACCTGTTCCTGGTCAGCCTGATCCGTCAGGGCCTCACCGGCAAAGAGGCGGATGCAGCCCTCGGTCGCGCCCACATCACCGTGAACAAGAACGCTGTCCCGAACGATCCACAGTCGCCGTTCGTGACCTCCGGCCTGCGTATCGGCACCCCGGCGGTGACCACTCGCGGCTTCAAGGTGACCCAGTGCGTGACGCTGGCCGGCTGGATCTGCGACATCCTCGACAACCTCGGCGATGCCGACGTCGAGGCCAATGTTGCGCAGCAAGTGTCGGCTCTGTGCGCGGACTTCCCGGTTTATCGCTGAGTGCGGTTTTGGAGTAAATGACTATGCAACGCTATTCGGGCTTCGGCCTCTTCAAACACTCTCTCAGTCACCATGAAAACTGGCAGCGCATGTGGCGCACGCCGACCCCTAAAAAGGTCTACGACGTAGTCATCGTCGGCGGTGGCGGGCACGGTCTGGCGACCGCCTATTACCTGGCCAAGGAACACGGCATCACTAACGTAGCCGTGGTCGAGAAAGGCTGGCTGGGTGGCGGTAACACCGCGCGCAACACCACCATCGTTCGCTCCAACTACCTGTGGGACGAGTCTGCGCACCTGTACGAACACGCGATGAAACTGTGGGAAGGCCTGTCCCAGGACCTCAACTACAACGTGATGTTCTCCCAGCGTGGCGTCTACAACCTGTGCCACACCCTGCAGGACATCCGTGATTCCGAGCGTCGGGTCAGCGCCAACCGCCTCAACGGCGTGGACGGCGAGCTGCTCGATGCCAAGCAAGTGGCCGATGAGATCCCGTACCTCGACTGCTCGAAGAACACCCGCTACCCGGTGATGGGCGCTACCGTCCAGCGTCGCGGCGGCGTGGCCCGTCACGATGCCGTGGCCTGGGGTTTTGCCCGTGCCGCCGACGCCTTGGGCGTGGACCTGATCCAGCAGACCGAAGTAATCGGCTTCCGCAAGGAAAACGGCGTGTGCATCGGCGTGGAAACCAACAAGGGCTTCATCGGCGCCAAGCGCGTCGGCGTAGTGACCGCCGGTAACTCCGGGCACATGGCCAAGCTGGCCGGTTTCCGTCTGCCGATCGAATCCCACCCGCTGCAAGCGCTGGTGTCCGAGCCGATCAAGCCGATTATCGACAGCGTGATCATGTCCAACGCCGTACACGGCTACATCAGCCAGTCCGACAAGGGCGACCTGGTGATCGGCGCCGGTATCGATGGCTACAACGGCTATGGCCAGCGTGGTTCGTACCCGGTGATCGAGCACACCATCCAGGCCATCGTCGAGATGTTCCCGGTCTTGTCCCGCGTACGCATGAACCGTCAGTGGGGCGGCATCGTCGACACCACGCCGGATGCGTGCCCGATCATTTCGAAAACCCCGGTCCCGAACATGTTCTTCAACTGCGGTTGGGGTACCGGTGGCTTCAAGGCAACACCTGGCTCGGGCAACGTGTTTGCCGCAAGCCTGGCCAAGGGTGAAATGCACCCGTTGGCCGCACCTTTCTCCATCGACCGTTTCCACAACGGTGCGTTGATCGATGAACACGGCGCTGCTGCGGTTGCCCACTAACAGGAGAAATCCCCATGTTGCATATCTTCTGTCCTCACTGCGGCGAACTGCGCTCCGAAGAGGAATTCCATGCATCCGGCCAGGCGCACATCCCGCGTCCACTGGACCCCAACAGCTGCACCGACGAGGAGTGGGGCGACTACATGTTCTTCCGCGATAACCCTCGCGGCTTGCACCACGAGTTGTGGGATCACGTTGCCGGTTGCCGCCAGTACTTCAACGTCACCCGCGACACCGTGACCTACGAGATTCTCGAAACCTACAAGATCGGCACCAAGCCACAATTTACCGACAAGACCGATAGCCCGAAAGCGGCCACCACGGCTCTGGGAGAGAAGGTATGAGCCAGATCAATCGCCTGTCCAACGGCGGACGGATCGACCGCAACAAAGTCCTGACGTTCACCTTCAACGGTCAGAGCTACAAAGGCTTTGAAGGCGACTCCCTGGCCGCAGCACTGCTGGCTAACGGCGTCGACATCATCGGTCGCAGCTTCAAGTATTCCCGTCCGCGCGGCATCTTCGCTGCCGGTGCCGAAGAGCCGAACGCGGTGCTGCAGATCGGTGCCACCGAAGCCACGCAAATCCCGAACGTGCGCGCCACGCAACAAGCGCTGTACCAGGGCCTGGTCGCCACCAGCACCAACGGCTGGCCAAGCGTGAACAACGACATGATGGGGATTCTCGGCAAGGTCGGCGGCAAGCTGATGCCACCGGGTTTCTACTACAAAACCTTCATGTACCCGCAATCGTTCTGGATGACCTACGAGAAGTACATTCGTAAGGCAGCCGGTCTTGGCCGCTCGCCGACCGAGAACGATCCGGACACCTACGACTACATGAACCAGCACTGCGACGTGCTGATCGTCGGCGCCGGCCCTGCAGGCCTGGCCGCTGCACTGGCGGCTGCGCGTAGCGGTGCCCGGGTGATCCTGGCGGACGAACAGGAAGAGTTCGGCGGCAGCCTGCTCGACTCCCGCGAAAGCCTCGACGGCAAGCCTGCGACCGAGTGGGTCGCCAGCGTCATCGCCGAGCTGAAGAACACCCCGGACGTGCTGCTGTTGCCGCGCGCCACGGTCAACGGCTACCACGACCACAACTTCCTGACCATTCACGAACGCCTCACCGATCACCTCGGTGACCGCGCGCCGATTGGCCAGGTACGTCAGCGCATCCACCGTGTTCGCGCCAAGCGTGTCGTGCTGGCGACCGGCGCTCACGAGCGTCCACTGGTCTACGGCAACAACGACGTGCCGGGCAACATGCTGGCCGGTGCCGTCTCGACTTATGTGCGCCGCTACGGTGTAGCACCGGGCAAGAAACTGGTGCTGTCGACCAATAACGACCACGCCTATCGCGTGGCCCTGGACTGGCTCGATGCCGGCCTGCAAGTGGTGGCCGTCGCCGACGCCCGCAGCAACCCGCGCGGTGCGCTGGTGGAAGAAGCACGCGCCAAGGGCATCCGCATCCTCACCGGCAGCGCCGTGATCGAGGCCCGTGGCACCAAGCACGTGACCGCTGCCCGCGTGGCCGCGATCGATGTCAAAGGCCACAAAGTCACCAGCCCTGGTGAATGGCTCGACTGCGACATCGTCGCCAGTTCCGGCGGTTACAGCCCGGTGGTTCACTTGGCCTCGCACCTGGGCGGCAAGCCGATCTGGCGCGAAGATATCCTTGGTTTCGTACCGGGCGAAGCACCGCAGAAACGTGTATGCGTCGGTGGAATCAACGGCGTCTACGGTCTCGGCGATTCCCTGGCTGACGGTTTTGAAGGCGGTGTTCGCGCTGCCAGCGAAGCCGGTTTCGGTGCGGTCGAAGCGACCTTGCCAAAAGCCCTGACCCGTCTGGAAGAGCCGACGCTGGCGCTGTTCCAGGTGCCGCACGAAAAGAACACCGCACGGGCGCCGAAGCAATTCGTCGACCTGCAGAATGACGTCACCGCCGCCGCCATCGAACTGGCGACCCGCGAGGGCTTCGAGTCGGTCGAGCACGTCAAGCGCTATACCGCGCTGGGCTTCGGCACCGATCAGGGCAAGCTCGGCAACGTCAACGGCTTGGCCATTGCTGCCCGTTCGCTGAACGTGACCATCCCGCAGATGGGCACCACCATGTTCCGTCCGAACTACACGCCGGTGACCTTCGGCGCGGTGGCTGGTCGTCACTGTGGGCACATTTTCGAGCCTGTGCGCTACACCGCGCTGCATCAGTGGCACCTGAAAAATGGTGCCGAGTTTGAAGATGTTGGCCAGTGGAAACGTCCATGGTACTTCCCGAAATCCGGTGAAGACATGCACGCGGCAGTCAAGCGCGAATGCAAAGCCGTGCGCGACAGCGTCGGCCTGCTGGATGCTTCGACCCTGGGCAAGATCGACATCCAGGGCCCGGATTCACGCGAGTTCCTCAACCGCATCTACACCAACGCCTGGACCAAGCTCGACGTGGGCAAGGCCCGCTACGGCCTGATGTGCAAAGAAGACGGCATGGTCTTCGACGACGGCGTAACCGCCTGCCTCGCCGACAACCATTTCGTGATGACCACCACCACTGGCGGCGCTGCACGCGTGCTGCAATGGCTGGAGATCTACCACCAGACCGAATGGCCGGACCTGAAGGTGTACTTCACTTCCGTGACCGATCACTGGGCGACCATGACCCTGTCCGGGCCGAACAGCCGCAAGCTGCTCAGCGAAGTCACCGACGCCGACCTGAGCAACGAAGCCTTCCCGTTCATGACCTGGAAAGAAGCCCAGGTCGGTGGCGTGCCGGCGCGGATTTTCCGGATTTCGTTTACCGGTGAGCTGTCGTACGAGGTCAACGTGCAAGCCGACTACGCCATGGGCGTGCTGGAAAAAATCGTCGACGCGGGCAAGAAGTACAACCTGACGCCGTACGGCACCGAAACCATGCACGTGCTGCGGGCCGAGAAGGGCTTCATCATCGTCGGCCAGGACACTGACAGCTCGATGACCCCAGATGACCTGAACATGGGCTGGTGTGTCGGTCGCAACAAACCGTTCTCGTGGATCGGCTGGCGCGGGATGAACCGTGAAGACTGCGTGCGTGATCAGCGCAAGCAGCTGGTCGGCCTCAAGCCGATCGATCCGAACAAGTGGCTGCCGGAAGGTGCGCAGCTGGTGTTCAACACCAAGCAGGCCATCCCGATGACCATGGTCGGTCACGTGACCTCCAGCTACCTGCACAACTCCCTGGGCTATTCGTTTGCCATGGGCGTGGTCAAGGGCGGCCTGAACCGCATGGGCGAACGTGTGTTCGCGCCACTGGCGGATGGCAGCGTGATCGAGGCGGAAATCGTTTCTTCGGTGTTCTTCGATCCGAAAGGCGAACGCCAGAACGTGTAATTGCCCGGGCCCTGTGGTGAGCCTGCCGACGCTTTCGCGAGCAGGCTCGCTCCCACAGAGATTGCGTAACCCTTGTGGGAGCGAGCCTGCTCGCGAAGGCGGCGGAACAGCCTCCACAGGGCCAACAGAATTCAGGAACAGGTGCTTTATGACCGCAGCCAATGTTTACCAACAGCGCCCAACCAACGGGGCCAAGGCCGAGTCGTCGCTGCATCACGCCGACCTCGCCAGCCTCGTGGGCAAGGGTCGCAAGAACGCCGGCGTTACCGTGCGTGAGAAAAAACTCCTTGGTCACCTGACCATCCGTGGTGATGGCCACGACGCTGCATTTGCCGCGGGCGTGCACAAGGCCCTGGGCATCGAATTGCCGGGCGCTCTGACCGTCATCGTCAAAGGCGAGACCAGCCTGCAATGGATGGGGCCGGATGAGTGGCTGCTGATCGTCCCGACCGGCGAAGAATTCGCCGCCGAGCAAAAACTGCGCAAAGCGCTGGGCGACCTGCACATCCAGATCGTCAACGTCAGCGGTGGCCAGCAGATCCTCGAACTGAGCGGCCCGAACGTGCGCCAGGTATTGATGAAGTCCACCAGCTACGACGTGCACCCCAACAACTTCCCGGTGGGCAAGGCTGTTGGCACGGTGTTCGCCAAATCGCAACTGGTGATCCGTCACACCGCTGAAGACACCTGGGAGCTGCTGATCCGTCGCAGCTTCTCGGATTACTGGTGGTTGTGGTTGCAGGATGCGTCTGCCGAATACGGGCTTAGCGTCCAGGCTTGATTAGAGCCAGTCATGGAGGCGATCAACTGTGGGAGCGAGCCTGCTCGCGATGAACTTGAGGGCAACGCGTTGATTCAGGAAATGCGCGTTATCGTTAACGTCCATCGCGAGCAGGCTCGCTCCCACAAGATGCAGCTTTCGTTTATCGATGCCTCAGGAGTCACCGCACTATGAGCCGCGCCCCAGACACATGGATCTTGACCGCCGACTGCCCCAGCGTGCTCGGCACCGTGGACGCGGTGACGCGCTTTCTGTTCGAGCAGGGCTGTTACGTCACCGAGCACCACTCCTTCGATGACCGGCTCTCGGGCCGTTTCTTCATTCGGGTGGAGTTCCGCCAGCCGGAGGGTTTCGACGAACAGTCGTTTCGCGCAGGCCTCGCTGAACGCGGTGCATCTTTCGGCATGGTCTTCGAACTGACGCCGCCGCATTACCGGCCTAAAGTGGTGATCATGGTCTCCAAGGCCGATCACTGCCTCAACGACCTGCTCTACCGCCAACGCATCGGCCAATTGTCGATGGACGTAGTCGCCGTGGTCTCCAACCACCCGGACCTCAAGCCGCTGGCCGACTGGCACCAGATCCCGTACTACCATTTCCCGCTGGACCCGAACGACAAACCATCCCAAGAGCGTCAGGTCTTGCAGGTGATCGAGGAGTCCGGTGCCGAGTTGGTGATCCTTGCCCGCTACATGCAGGTGCTGTCGCCGGAGCTGTGCCGCAAGCTCGACGGCAGGGCGATCAACATCCACCACTCCCTGCTGCCGGGTTTCAAGGGTGCCAAACCCTATCACCAGGCCTACAACAAAGGCGTGAAACTGGTCGGTGCCACGGCGCACTACATCAACAACGACCTGGACGAAGGACCGATCATCGCCCAAGGCGTCGAGGTGGTGGATCACAGTCATTACCCGGAAGACCTGATCGCCAAGGGGCGCGATATCGAAGGGCTGACCCTGGCGCGGGCGGTCGGTTATCACATTGAGAGAAGAGTGTTCTTGAACGCCAATCGTACGGTCGTTCTTTAGATCGCCTTCGCGAGCAGGCTCGCTCCCACAGGTTTTTTGTGTTGTTCCGAGATTCACTGTGGGAGCGAGCCTGCTCGCGAAGAGGCCCTGACAAGCAACACAAGACAAACAGGCAATAACCCGAGCAATCAACGCGCCGCCGATTCATGGCGACGCGACCGCTACATAAAAACAACAGCGAGGTGAAAGCATGTCTGGCAATCGTGGTGTGGTGTATCTCGGCGCTGGCAAGGTCGAAGTACAGAAAATCGACTATCCGAAAATGCAGGACCCGCGCGGCAGGAAAATCAACCACGCCGTCATCCTGCGCGTGGTTTCCACCAATATCTGTGGTTCCGACCAGCACATGGTGCGCGGCCGTACCACTGCGCAAACCGGCCTGGTCCTGGGTCACGAGATCACCGGTGAAGTGATCGAGAAGGGCAGCGACGTCGAGAACCTGCAGATCGGCGACCTGGTGTCTGTTCCGTTCAACGTGGCTTGCGGGCGCTGCCGTTCCTGCAAGGAAATGCATACCGGCGTGTGCCTGAGCGTTAACCCGGCGCGTCCCGGTGGTGCTTATGGTTACGTCGACATGGGTGACTGGACCGGTGGCCAGGCTGAATACGCGATGGTGCCTTACGCCGACTTCAACCTGCTGAAACTGCCGGACCGCGATCGCGCGATGGAAAAAATCCGCGACCTGACCTGCCTCTCCGACATCCTGCCGACCGGCTACCACGGCGCAGTGACCGCCGGCGTTGGCCCAGGCAGCACCGTATACATCGCCGGTGCTGGCCCGGTCGGCTTGGCGGCGGCCGCTTCCGCTCGCCTGCTGGGTGCGGCGGTGGTAATCGTCGGTGACGTCAATACTGTGCGCCTGGCCCACGCCAAGGCCCAGGGTTTCGAAATCGCCGACCTGTCCCTTGACACTCCACTGCACGAGCAAATCGCCGCACTGCTGGGCGAGCCAGAAGTGGATTGCGCCATCGACGCCGTAGGCTTCGAAGCCCGCGGTCACGGCCATGACGGCGTGAAACACGAAGCTCCGGCCACCGTGCTCAATTCGCTGATGGGCGTAGTACGCGTCGCCGGCAAGATCGGTATCCCAGGTCTCTACGTCACCGAAGACCCGGGCGCCGTGGACGCCGCCGCGAAAATGGGCAGCCTGAGCATTCGCTTTGGTCTGGGCTGGGCCAAATCCCACAGCTTCCACACCGGCCAGACCCCGGTCATGAAGTACAACCGCCAGCTGATGCAGGCGATCATGTGGGACCGTATCAACATTGCTGAAGTGGTGGGTGTGCAGGTGATTAGCCTGGATCAGGCGCCGGAAGGGTATGGCGAGTTTGATGCGGGCGTGCCGAAGAAATTTGTGATTGATCCGCATAAGTTGTTCAGCGCGGCGTAAACGCTGTATAGGTAAAAAAGGGCGATCTTGGATCGCCCTTTTTTTGTAAGTTGCATTTGCTCAATGCGCGTTTTTTAGAGCTGCGTGTGCACATCACTTTTTCGTTTGAAAATCTGATATTGCCGCAGGCTTCAGGGCTCCTTTGTGACGAACGGATGAGAAATGGATGCAGGCCTGAGGAACATGCCCGCGGCTACCCGGTCAAACCGGCAGCTTTGCGCCCGAAAGCCGGGTGTTTTTTCTCGACGCAAGAGGATGTCTGAATGAAGATTTCACGCGGTTTTGTCCTGGCATCGCTCATGACCCTGGTGGTCAGCCCGGCTTTTGCACAATTCAGCCTGAGCGATGCGGCCAGTGCCATTTCCGGCATGAAGGGCAACGCGGCCACGGAGGCTGCGCCGACCTCTGAGACAGCAGACCTGCTGGGCGCGCTCACCCAATTGAACATCACGCCAGAGCAAGCCGTCGGCGGCGCCGGGGCGATGCTTGGGTTGGCGAAGAATCAGCTGAGTTCGACCGATTATTCGGAGCTGGCCAAAAGCGTGCCGGGCATCGACATTCTCTCGGGTGGGGGAGAGTTGGGGGCGCTCGCCGGTTTGCTCGGTTCGAGCGGCAAGGCCGCAGGGCTGGATAACGCCCTGGGCAACGTCAAGGACACCAATGACCTGAACAACGCCTTCAGCGCCCTGGGCATGGACACCGGCATGATCGGGATGTTTACCCCGGTGATCCTGCAGTACCTAGGTCAACAAGGCGTCGGCGGTTCCCTGCTGAGTAGCTTGGGCAGCATCTGGGGCACAGGCACAGGCACAGGCACAGACACAGACACAGGATTCGGCACCAGCACCGGTAGCTGATTCAGCGACTCTCGGCGCGCAAATCGTCGATACGCCGGTCCTTCTCGTTCCAGAGCTGGTTGACCCAGTTCTGGACTTTCTCGCGAAACAGTGGATCGTTTTCGTAGTCGCCCTGCCAAAGCGCCGGGTCGAGTTCGCGGGTCTTGATGTCAATGATGACCCTCGGAACGTTGCCGCTGATCAAGTCCCAGAACCCCGGAATCGCTTGCTGTGGATAGACCACGGTGACGTCGAGAATGGCATCCAGTTGTTCGCCCATCGCTGCCAGCACAAAGGCTACCCCACCGGCCTTGGGCCTGAGCAGGTGAGTGAAGGGTGATTGTTGCTGGGTGCTTTTGGCGCTGGTGTAGCGAGTGCCTTCCAGATAGTTGACCACGGTCACGGGCTGGCGCTTGAACAGTTCGCAGGCCTGTTTGGTGATCTCCAGATCCTTGCCGGCCAGTTCCGGGTTCTTCGCCAGAAAAGCCTTGGTGTAGCGCTTCATGAATGGGTAATCCAGCGCCCACCATGCCAGGCCGAGGAACGGCACCCAGATCAGTTCTTTCTTGAGGAAGAATTTGAAAAACGGTGTGCGTCGGTTCAGCGTCTGGATCAGCGCCGGGATATCGACCCAGGACTGATGATTGCTGATCACCAGATACGAAGTGTCACGACGCAGATCGTCACCGCCGCGGATATCCCATCGGGTGGGAATGCACAGGCGAAAGATCAGCTTGTCGATTTCCGACCAGGTCTCGGCAATCCACATCACCACCCAGGACGCATAATCGCGAAAGCGGCCGGGCAGGACCAGCTTGAGCAGGGCAAACACCATCAAGGGGCCGATCAGGACCAGGGTGTTAAGTAACAGCAGCAATGTGACAAAACAGCCGGTGAGCAGGCGGCGCATAAAGAACTCTTGGAAGCGTTTGGGCGCGCCATGATAAGCAGCTTCGGGCGACAGGCCAAATCACCGGTGACGAATGTTTCACCTTTGACGCGCTAACCTCCTGACACCGATCATTCCCACGCTCCGCGTGGGAATGCAGACCGGGACGCGCTGCGTCCCAAATCAGGGGCCGAACGCAGAGCGTACGTTGAGGCAATCCTTTGCGCTGCGTGGGAACGATCTATTCGACAACGGTCTAAAATTGCGCTGCCCATCTCTCAAGGACTCCCCGTACGTGAAATCCCTTCTTGCACTGTTTTCACTCATCGCCCTGCCGGTCATGGCCGCCGAGCCGACCCTGTACGGTCGCTACGAATACATCGCGCTACCGGAAATCGGCGGCGAAGTGCTCAAGGCCAAGATGGACACCGGCGCCCTGACCGCGTCGCTGTCGGCCAAGGACATCGAAACCTTCACCCGCGACGGCGAAGACTGGGTGCGCTTCCGTCTCGCCACCAAGGGCGCGAGCAATAAGGTTTACGAACACAAGGTCGCGCGGATCAGCAAGATCAAGACCCGTTCCGAAGAGGACGAAGATGACAGCGAAGTGATCGCGCCCACCAAGCGACCGGTGGTGGATCTGGAGTTGTGCCTGGGCAATGTCAAACGCACGGTCGAGGTTAACCTCACCGATCGCAGTAGCTTCAATTACCCATTGTTGATCGGCGCCAAGGCCTTGCGCGAGTTTGGCGCGGCGGTGAATCCGGCTCGCAGGTTTACGGCGGACAAGCCGGATTGTTGATCGGTTCACAGGGTGTTGGTGTAGCTTCATCAAACCTTCGGCATCGTCGCCAACATCGAAGGCCTTTGACTCACCTCGAAATACCACGCCGCCAACTGCGGATTGGCCGATCGCCAGTCCAGGTCCGGATGGCGCAAATCCAGATACCCTAACGCACAGGCCACTCCGATCGCGGCGATGTCGAAATGGCTGGCCAGCTCGGCCATCGCATCTTTTTCCAGCAACGCCAGGGCACGGCGGATTTTGTCGCGCTGGCCGTCGAGCCATTGGTCCCAGTGTTTTTCCGGGGCGCGCAGGGCGACTTCGTAGCGCACCAGTACCGCGGCGTCCATGATGCCGTCGGCCAGGGAGGCGAGTGTCAGGCGCCGCCAGCGGGCCGAGCCTTCGCGGGGGATCAGCGGGTTGCCGACGTGCTGGTGATCCAGATAGTCGAGGATCACCCGGCTGTCGTGGATGATGCTGCCATCGGCCAGTCGCAGGGCGGGGATCTTGCTCAAGGGGTTGTCGTCGATCAGGGTCTGGTCCGGATCAACCGGTGTGAGCACGCAATTCTGTAGGGCAACGCGGTCCTGTTGACCGGTTTCGTGCAAGAGCACCATGACTTTGCGGACGAAGGGGGAGAGGGGGTTGTGGTACAGGGTCATGCTCGGGGTGGACATGGCAGTGACTCGGTTGGTGGCGGTGTCACGCAGCATAACGTGTGGAGGCGAGAGCTCAAGATCACATTCAATTGTGGGAGCGAGCCTGCTCGCGAAGAGGCCGTGTCAGTTGACATCAATGCTCTCTGACACACCGCTTTCGCGAGCAGGCTCGCTCCTACAGGGGGATGTCCGTTACCGGCATTGCAGGAGGCCGCGCAGGGCGAGGACGGCAGGGATGCCTAATCCAAGCCAGCTCAGGGCATCCCAAACGCCATCGCCGAGCAACGCGGCAAATAACCCGCCCGCGCTGAACAAGGCGATAACAGTTGGGGTGGCGAACACCTTCCAGAAACTCGACTGGCGGGGCCTCATGCCACGCTCTCCGCTTTCTCCAGTACGGGTTTCACCGCCTTGCGCCGCACCACCCACAGGTAAACGCCACTGCCGAGCACAATGATCGTCAGCACATCCAGGGTGGCCCAGAGGATTTGCATCGGCATGCCGCCGTAGTCACCGAAATGCAAAGGCTGCGACATGCCCATGGCGTCCATGTACCAGGGACGCTCGGCCACGGCGGTGACTTTCAGGGTGCTGGCGTCGATCAGCACCGGTGTCAGCAAGTGCGAGGTCAGGTGCGTGCTGCCTTTCATGAACACAGCGTAATGGTGTTCGCTGGAGAACCGCGTGCCGGGAAAGGCAATGAAGTCCGGTTGCATGCCGGGTGCGACTTCCTTGGCGATATCGAGCAAACGTGTAGCCGGCGCCAGTTGCGACAGCGGGGGCGCATCGCGATACGGCGCAACCATCGCGCTCAGGCTGTCGTTGCGCCACGCGGCGATCAACAGGTCGGCGCAGGCACTGATCACGCCGGTTACGCCGACCACCAGGGCCCAGGTCAGGGTCACCACGCCGATCAGGTTGTGCAGGTCGAGCCAGCGCAGGCGGGTGGATTTGTCCTGGCGCACGGTGGCGAATTTCAGGCGACGCATGAATGGCAGGTACAGCACGGTGCCGGACACGATCGCGACGACGAACAGCAAACCCATGAACGCCAGCAACAACTTGCCCGGCAGCCCGGCGAACATGTCTACATGCAAGCGCAGCATGACCATCATGAAGCCGCCATTGGCCGATGGCATCTCCAGCGCTTCGCCGGTGCGGGCGTCGAGCATGAAGGTGTGGGAAGAGTTCGGCTCGGTGCCGGCGGTGGCCGCCATGATCGCGATTGCGCCGTTGGGCTCATCATCGTCGAAACCGAAATACTGCATGACGTCACCGGGACGATGCTTTTCAGCCGCCTGCACAAGCTGCTGCAGATTCAGTTGCGGTGTGTCTGCCGGCATTTGCTTCAATTCGGCGGCATCGCCCAGCAAATGGTCGATCTCATGGTGAAAGATCAACGGCAGGCCGGTGAGTGCCAGCATCAGCAGGAACACCGTGCAGATCAGGCTGGTCCAGGTGTGGACAAAGGACCAGCGGCGAATTGTTTTACTTTTCATTTCGTAGCCTCCAGAAATACCCAGGCCGTCCTCGAAGGACGGCCTGGGTACCGGGCGTGTCAGATCAAGTCGTTACCACTTGTAGTCAAGGCTGGCCATGACGTTGCGACGGTCGCCGTAGTAGCAGTAGAAACCGTCACAGGTCGAGATGTATTCCTTGTCGAATACGTTGTTGGCGTTGACGCTGACACTGACGCCCTTGAGTGCATTGTCCAGGCGGCCCAGGTCGTAATGAACGGCCGCGTCATAGACGGTATAGGAATCGCTGTGGCCGTCTGACGGATCGCGTACAAAGGCCATGCTGCCGATGGCGATGTTGTCGGTTTCGCCGATATAGCGCACACCAAAGCCGATTCCAAAGCCATCCAGAACACCGGTATGCCAGGTGTAGTCAGCCCATGCCGCGGCCTGGTTTTCCGGGGTCAGTGGCAGCGGGCGATTTTTGTCCAGCGGATCGGTGACTTTGGTCATCTTGCTGTTGGCGTAGGTGTACGAAGCCGTCAGATTCAGGTTTTCGTTGACGTTGCCGGTTGCCTCCAGCTCGAAGCCTCGGACTTTCGCTTCACCCAGCGGGCGAGAAACGCCCAGGGTGTCGCTGAGTACGATGTCCTTGCGGGTCAGGTCATAGGCGGCAGCCGTGAACAGCATGTCGGTGCCCGGTGGTTGGTACTTGAGTCCGATTTCATATTGCTTGCCAGTGCCAGGGCGGAATGCCTCGCCGTTGGCGCCACCTGCTTCTGCCTGGAAGGATTCGGCGTAGGAGATGTAGGGAGTGAAGCCGGAGTCGAACACATAGCTGATGGCCGCGTTGCCGCTGAAGTTGGTGTCGTCGCGGGTGTCCTTGGCATTGTTCATGTTGTAGAACGTCGATTCCGTGTGCAGCCAGTCCTGACGACCGCCCAGGGTCAGGCGCCAGTTGTCGAGGGCCATCTGGTCCTGGACATAGAGGCCTGTGTCATGGGTCTTCTGGTTGTAGTCATTGAACGCGGTGTATTGGACGTTACTGAAGTCCTGCCCGTAGATCGGGTGGGTGATGTTGCTGGTTGGCGCGTTGCCGAACAGCCATTTGTAGTTGGTGTTGACGCGTTGGTGATCCAGCCCCAGCAACAGTGTGTGCCTGATGGCAGCGGTGTCGAAATCGGCCTGGAAATTGTTATCCACGGCAAACTGGCTGAGGTCTTCGTCAACTACGTTGGCACCCCGGGACAGGGTGCCGTCGTCTTCGACCGAACCATAGAAACCGCCCGCGGTAATGCTCTGGAAGGACAGATCGCTCTTGGTATAGCGAAGGTTCTGACGGAACTGCCAAACGTCGTTCATCCGGTGCTCAAAGGCATATCCCAACGCGTAATAGGTCTTGTCGTAGAACTCCCATTCCGGATCACCGAGATTCTTGTGGAACTTCACTTCTCCAGCGGGCGAGGACAGTTTGGTGCCCTGTAGCGGAAGGAACTGGCTGGTGGTGCCGGTATCGTCACGGTTGTACTGGCTGAGGAAAGTCAGCGTGGTATCGGGATCGATGTTCCAGGTCAGGCTGGGAGCGATGTTGTAACGCTTGTCGTCGATGTGCTCGATGGTGGTGTTGCTATCACGCACCACACCGCTGACGCGGTACAGAAAACGCCCTTCGTCATCGACCGGACCGGTACTGTCGAAACTGATCTGCTTACGCTCGTAGCTGCCAACTTGCAATTGCACTTCGTTGCTGGCCAACGCATCAGGGCGTCGGCTGACCATGTCGAGCAAGCCGCCAGGCGGTGTCTGGCCGTAAAGCGAGGAGGCAGGGCCACGCAGCAGTGCTACTCGCTCAAGGTCCCAGGTCTCTATTTTCGGCATGGTGTAAGTGCCCTTTGGCAGCGGCAATCCATCGAGGAACTGAGTGGGCTCAAATCCACGAACTTTCAGCCACTCGGCACGGCTATCGCTGCCGTAGCTGCTGGCAATGACCCCGGGCATGTAGCGTACAGCGTCATCGAGATTCTGTACGGCACGGTCTTGCATCTGCTCGCGGGTGGCAACAGAAATCGAGCGTGGTACTTCTGCCAGTGCCGTGTCGGTCTTGGTGCCGGCAGCGGTGCGCTTGGCCAGGTAGCCTTGCACCGGACCCCAGGCGTTTTCAGTCTCTGCTTCTACACCGATGACGCTGGTTGCCGGCAAAGCCATCACACCCTCAGGCACGGTCACCAGGGTGTAGGTGCCGCCGCTTTGCTCCAGTTGCAGCCCGGTGCCACGCAGGGCTTCGCGCAGGGCGCCGGCAGCGTCGAACTGGCCCTGGACCGGGGCCGAACTCTTGCCGGCGGCCAGCGACGGGTTCAACGACAACGCCAGGCCGGCCTGGCTAGCAATCTGGTTCAGGGTGCTGGCCAGTGGTGCGGCCGGCAGGTTGTAGGCACGAACGCTGGACGCCTGTTCAGCGGCGATCAATTGGCTGCTGGCCAAAGGCGTGCAAAGAGCAATGGCAAGCGCCAGCAAACCGGGGCGCAACAAGGCGTCTAACGAACGGGACATACAGCGGCTCCTGAAAGTGAATACTTCTCAATTGCCTAAGTACCGAACGAAAATCAAAAAGTGATAGGGCTGGATGGAAATAATTTCGATTCAGTAAACAAAGTTGGGTTTTGTGGCAGATCTGATGGCCTCACCGCGGGCAAGACCGCTCCCACAGGTTCTGCACTGACTGGTAATTTTGTGACCGACACAAAACCTGTGGGAGCGTGGCTTGCCCGCGAAGGCGGCTTCACTGACACAGCACCTTTTAGGGCTTGGCCTCGGTCTTCGCCGCCACCGTCACCCACCATTGCGTACGATGCTCAATCTGCACCGGCAGCGTTGGCAACAGCGCGCTCAGGGCCAGGTCGGTGTTTTGCAACGGGAAGCTACCGGTGATCCGCAGGTCGGCCACTTCCGGTGCCACACCCAGTAGACCCGGGCGATAGCGACCGATTTCACGCACCAGATCTTCCAGTCGCGCGTTGTCCACTACCAGCATGCCGCGGGTCCAGGCATCGGCGCCGAGGTTGAGCGCGACAATCGGGCCCAGGCCGTCGCTGCGGATCAGCATTTGCTGGCCTTCGCGCAGGACCTGCTCTTCAGGACTCGATTGTGGATGGGCAGCCACCGCCGATTGCAACACGCTCAGGCGCGTACCTTGCTCTTCACGCTTGACCAGGAACCTTGTGCCCAAGGCACGCATGCGGCCTTCGCGGGTTTCAACGATGAACGGCCGTGCGTCGCCGTGGCCGGTTTCGATCAGTATTTCGCCTTCCTGGAGGATGACTCGCCGCTGCTTGTCATCGAAGCGCACGTCCACGGCACTGTGGGTGTTGAGGTTGATCAGGGTGCCGTCGTCCAGGCGAATCGTGCGTTGTTCGCCGGTGGCAGTGCGCTGGTCGGCCAGCCAATAATCGATCGGCAAATAGCGCTCACCGGCAAACAGTGCCAGCCCGAACACCGCAACGATGCTGGCCAGGCCGCTGCCGAGCTTGCGCACCCGGCGGCGAATGCCTTCGCGCGATTGCAGCAGGGCGGCGCGGGCGGGGCCGCTGGCGACGCTGAAACGCTGGTCGAGCATGCCCAATTGACGCCAGGCGCGGGCATGTTCTTCGTGGGCGGCGTGCCATTTGGCGAACTCTTCGCGTTCCACAGGGCTGCCGGAGTCCAGGGACAGTTGCCAGGCGATGGCAGCGTCGAGCACCTGTGCCGACACCGGCTTGGAACTGACCGGGTTCATGTCGGCTCCCCGTACAAGGCGATGTAGCACTGACGGATGCCTTGGGCCAGGTACTGGCGCACTCGCGGCACCGACACACCAAGGCGCTCGGCGATTTGCGCGTGGCCGAGGCCATCGAGTCGATTGTAGAGGAACGCCGCACGGGCCTTGCTCGACAGCTTGCCGAGCAGGCGATCGATGTTTTTCAGGTCTTCGAGGATCATTTGCTGTTCTTCCACCGACGGTTGTTCGGCTTCTGGAATCAGCATCAGTTCGGTGAGATAAGCCTGCTCCAGCGCGGCGCGGCGGAAGTAGTCGAACAGCAGGCCCTTGGCAATCGCCACCAGCAATGCCCGCGGCTCGCGCGGCTCTTTCAGTTCTTCGCGCCCGAGCAAGCGCACGAAAGTGTCCTGGCTCAAGTCCTCGGCCCGTTGCGGGCAGGTGACATTGCGACGTAGCCAAGCCAATAGCCAACCACGGTGGTCGCGATACAACGCACCGACGAGCTCACTTTGGGGGCTTGGAACTGACGACACGCAGCATCACCGATTGGGAAATGTTAACTAACGAGAATTGTTCGCGATTGTGTCAGAGGCGGGGGAGTGAAAGCAATCGGCGTTGGTCGGGCAGGAGATTGTCGTATGACCCTGTAGGAGCTGCCGCAGCCTGCGGCAGCTCCTACACGGGACGGCGTGACCGTTAGAAAGAATGTGTTTGCTGCCGCCGCTTCCACTGGTTCAACCGCTGCTGCAGGTTCAGCGGGCTGTGGATCTGCTGCTGACGTGCACGGCTGAACAGGATCAGCGCCAGTTCGGCGGTTGCCAGGGCGTCGGCGCTGGCGTTATGCCGCTCGAAGACTTCCAGTTTGAACCAATCGATCCACTCGTCCAGGCCGGCCTCGCGGATATTGGCCTGCGGACACAGCAGCGGGGCGATGTCCGCCACATCCATAAAGGGATGTTGCAACTTGTAGCCCAGGTGCTCTTTCGATGCGCGTCCGAGCATGTGCTGGTCGAAAGGCGCATGAAAGGCCAGCACCGGGCTATCGCCGACAAACTCCATGAACTCGAGCAACGCCTCAGCCGGGTCACTGCCGGCGGCGATTGCACTGGGCCCCAAGCCGTGAATCAGCACACTGGGGCCGAGTTTGAGTTCGTCGCACTGCAAGGTGCGCTCGAACTGCCGGCTGAAATCGATCGCGCCATCCTCGATCACCACGGCGCCGATGGACAGTACCCGGTCCTTGTTCATATTCAGCCCGGTGGTTTCCAGGTCGAGCACTACCCAGCGCTGTTCGCGCAGGCTGCATTCACTTAATCCCTGGACCACAGGCAGGCGTTGAAGGCG
Organism: Pseudomonas sp. EB271-G4-1; assembly: GCF_058791355.1. Taxonomy (NCBI): domain Bacteria; kingdom Pseudomonadati; phylum Pseudomonadota; class Gammaproteobacteria; order Pseudomonadales; family Pseudomonadaceae; genus Pseudomonas; species Pseudomonas sp. EB271-G4-1. The sequence goes on along the minus strand of NZ_JBYTEO010000012.1, from coordinate 32,647 downwards.
TTGTTGCAGGTCCGCGGACAAGCTCGGGCCGGCGGGGCGCAACCATGAAAAAAGACTCATAGTTGGTAGCTCATAATTGGTATCGCAGGGACAGGCTGCTTTGCAGGCGTTGGGCCTGGCGCAGGGATTCGCGCAGGATTCGTCGATCCAGATGATTGAGGCTGTCGGGGTCGACCCGGTTGGAGTAGGGCAAATTCTCCCGGGTCTGTAGCTGATGTTGCTGCATGCGGGTTTGCTGGATGAAGTGATAGGCCTCTTCATACGCCGCACCGTCCAGTGGCTCGATGACCTCTTTGGCCACCAGTTGGCGAAAGCGCTCCAGGGTATTGTTCGCTTCGATGCCGTGGGCGAGGGCGAGTAACCGCGCCCCGTCGACAAAGGGGGTCAGGCCCTGGATCTTCAGGTCCAGCGTGGCTTTTTCGCCATTTTTACGCGCCAGCACGAACTCACGGAAACGTCCTACAGGCGGACGATTTCGCAACGCGTTTTCAGCCATCATGCGCTGGAACAGTCGGTTGTCGGCCACCTGGTCGAGAATCGCACGGCGCAGTTGTTCGCAGCCTAGCTCGCTGCCCCAGACCACGCGCAAATCGAAATAGATGCTCGACCCTAACAGGTTCTCCGGCGTGGCTTCGCGAATGAACGCGCTGAAGCGTCGGGCCCATTCGACCCGCGACAGGCACAGTTCTGGATTGCTGGCCATGATGTTGCCTTTGCACAGCGTGAAACCGCAAAGCGCCAGGCTTTGGTTGATCTGATGGGCAATGGGCAGCAATTTCCCACGAATCTCGGCGGCGTGGGCCGCGTCCCGCGCTTCGAACAGAATGCCGTTGTCTTGATCGGTGTGCAGTGTCTGTTCGCGGCGACCTTCGCTGCCGAAACACAGCCAACTGAACGGGATGCCCGGATCGCCTTTCTCAGCCAGGGTCAGCTCGATCACCCGGCACACGGTGTGGTCGTTGAGCAGGGTAATGATGTGGGTGATCTGGGTCGAAGACGCACCGTGGGCCAGCATGCGCTCCACCAGTTGACCAATTTCGCCACGCAGCAGCACCAGGTTTTCCACACGCTGGGCGCTGCGGATGGTGCGCGCCAGGTGAACCAGGTCGACCCGTTGCAGGGAAAACAGATCGCGTTCCGAAACCACACCGCACAGGCGCTGATCCTTGACCAGGCAGACGTGGGCGATATGCCGCTCTGTCATCGCAATCGCGGCATCGAAGGCACTATGGTCTGGAGACAGGTAAAACGGCGACGGGGTCATGTGCCGCTCGATCGCCTCGCTGAAATCGCCGATACCGTTGGCCACGACATGGCGCAAATCGCGCAGGGTGAAAATGCCCAGCGGCGCTTTATGTTCATTGACGATCACGATGCTGCCGACCTGCTGCTCGTGCATTTGGGTCACGGCTTCACGCAAGGGTGTGGTTGGGGCGCATGTCACCGGATGGCGCATGGCCAATTCGCCCAGGCGGGTATTAAGCGAGTATTGGGTGCCGAGGGTTTCCACGGCTTTTTGCTGGACCTGCTGGTTGACCTGGTCCAACAGGCTGCTCACCCCGCGTAGGGCAAAGTCGCGGAAGGTGCCGGAAATGGCGAACAGCTTGATGAATGCAAGTTTGTTCAGCTGTAGGCAAAAAGTGTCTTCGGCAGCCAGGTGTTCGGTGCGTGTCGCACGCTCCCCCAGCAGCGCAGCGAGTGGAAAGCACTCGCCCGTGGTGATTTCGAAGGTGGTTTCGGTCCCGCCCTTGGCCGAGTGCGGGCGTTCACCGACAACACGACCCTGTTTGACGATGTAAAAATGCTCAACCGGGCCGTCGGCGGGTTTGATGATGCTCTCGCCGGGGGCATAAAAACGCAGCTGACATTGCTCGACCAGATACGCCAGGTGGGCGTGTTCCATCTGGTTGAAGGGCGGGAAGCGCTGAAGGAATTGCAAAGTGCCCTGAATGTTTTGCAACACCGCGGTTTTCCCTGCCTGGGTGAAGGCGTCCGCTTTACTCATAACCATTACCGCAGTCTTTTTTTGAATTGTTGTTGTCGGATGACTCACCCATGGTCGACCCCTACGGTCGGGGTGCCCATTGGACGTAAGTCTAGGTAGGCTGGAAAAGTGATGCATTGTCGGAAAGAACCTACCTAAATGTGAGAAAAACCTCACCTTTCCCCATTGGAAAATTATCCGACGGAGTGCACATTGATGGTGTGCTTAGCGATGTCTTACCACTGTGCTAGGGAATTGAATTGAACATGTAGAGAATGCCATGTCCGACCACGATATTTTGAGTGATGCCGAGCGCCAGGCACTCAGTGACGTCATGCTGGAACCCGACCTGCCGCCGCAGCGGGTGCTGATCGTTGACGACGACAAGGATGCCCGGGAGCTGTTGTCGGAGATTCTGGCACTGGACGGCATTCGTTGCATGACGGCAGCCAGTGGCGAGACCGCACTCAAGATGCTGGTGTCAGAAGCGGAGATCAAGAAACCTTCAATTGGCCTGCTGATTACCGATTTGCGCATGGGCAATGTGGATGGTCTGGAACTGGTTCGGCAGATTCGTGAAACCGTACGAGCCGCGCTGCCGATTATCATCGTTTCCGGCGATGCCGACGTCAAAGACGCCATTGCCGCGATGCATTTGAGCGTGGTCGACTTTTTGCTCAAACCGATTGATACCGGAAAGTTGTTAGCACTGGTCAAACATGAGTTGGGGATTGAGTAACCAAAGATTTGTAAGTGATAGTTGCCTGAAAGCCAACGCGCAGAGGTATTCGAGTTAAGTCTGCGTCTATTCGATGTAATGAAGTTTTTCTGCCGTGGTTGAGAAATATCCATTCATAAATGTCTGTCAGCTGCGGCTGTAGTTTCAGATATCGTCGTGATGATTGAAGTGCGGGTGGCTGTTTATAGTTAGCCTTTGTTTTAATCAAATTCGAAAATATTAATTTATTATTCCACGCTGAAGTTTACGCCCGTGCTTGTGACCTCCTTGAGGAGGACTATTGAACGAACGTTTGTTTCCATGCGCCTGAAAAACTATGGCTTGATCGGGAAAGGCGATTTTCCTGGTTTGCATGCGTGTGAATGATAATCAGGACACAACATGATAAAAATGGATTTGCGCGACCTGCTCCTGATTCTTGTTGTAACGGTTATGTGGGGAAGTAACTATTCGGTCATTGATATCAGTCTCGACGGTATAGACCCGTATATGCTGACGGCCTTGCGTTTAACTTTCTGCGCCTTTCCGTTGGTGTTCTTCGTTCCCAAGCCGAAAAACATCAGTTCCTCAACTATCGCTTTATATGGTTTTTTGTTCGGAGTCGGGATGTGTTGGCTGATGAACTATGGCATGTTTCTCGGGGTCAGTGCCGGTGTGACTTCTCTGCTCCTGCAATTCAGTGCCTTTTTTACAGTCATCTGGGGGGTGATGTTGTTCGGCGAAAAAATGTCGGGGATCCAGGTGGCAGGAATTCTCCTGGCATTGGTGGGGCTTATGTTCATCATCAATGTGACCGAGACGCAAGGCCAGAGCCATGGTCTGTTTCTGATACTGCTGGCAGCTTTGTGCTGGAGTCTTTGCAATGTCGTGATCAAGAAAAGCAAGGTAATCGACATTTTTTCCTTCGTTGTCTGGTCGAGTCTGTATGCAATTGCGCCGTTGTACTTGATGACCTACTGGGCCAAGGGGGCTGCGCCTTTCCAGGCGTTATTGACGGACTTCAAGGCTCCGGTGCTGCTGTCCATTCTGTTCCAGGCCTATGTGGCGACGATTTTCGGTTATTGGGCATGGAACCGCTTGATCAGGAAATATCCGGCGAGCCAGGTTGCCCCATTGTCGATCATCATTCCGATATCCGGCATCGTGACTTCCTGGTATGTGCTCGACGAACCCATTGGGGGCGAGAAACTGTTCGCCCTTTTGCTTACGGTCCTGGGTATTGCCTTGTTCATGTGTGCACCGAAAATCGCTAACTGCATCGCTGAAAGCGCGTTGCGCCACAGGAAATGACCGGTCAGAAACTACAATCCCCCGGTCGTGAGGCCGGGGGATTGTTGTCTGGCAGACTATTTTTTACAGCGCGTTCCTGGCCTTGAACTCGCGACGACGACGGTGCAGGACCGGCTCGGTGTAGCCGTTGGGCTGCTTGGTACCTTCCACCACCAGCTCGACTGCCGCCTGGAAGGCGATGTTGCTGTCGAAGTTCGGTGCCAGCGGACGGTACAGCGCATCACCGGCATTCTGACGGTCCACCACCGGCGCCATGCGCTTAAGGCTGGCCATCACCTGCTCTTCGGTAACGATGCCATGACGCAGCCAGTTGGCGATGTGCTGGCTGGAAATACGCAGCGTCGCACGGTCTTCCATCAGGCCGACGTCATTGATGTCCGGCACCTTCGAGCAACCAACGCCCTGGTCGATCCAGCGCACCACATAACCCAGAATGCCTTGGCTGTTGTTGTCCAGTTCGTTCTGGATCTGTTCTGCGGTCCACTGTGGGTTCACTGCCAGCGGGATGGTCAGGATATCGTCCACCGACGCAGGAGCACGCTTGGCCAGTTCGGCCTGACGGGCGAACACGTCAACCTTGTGGTAATGCAGCGCGTGCAGCGCGGCAGCGGTCGGCGAAGGCACCCATGCGGTGTTGGCACCCGCCAGTGGGTGAGCGATTTTCTGTTCCAGCATCGCCGCCATCAGGTCGGGCATGGCCCACATGCCTTTACCGATCTGCGCACGGCCTTGCAGGCCGGTGCTCAAGCCGATATCAACGTTGGAGTTCTCGTAGGCGCCAATCCATTTTTCGGCCTTCATGTCGGCCTTGCGCACCATCGGGCCGGCTTCCATGGAGGTGTGGATTTCATCGCCCGTGCGATCGAGGAAGCCGGTGTTGATGAACACCACGCGCTCGCTGGCAGCCTTGATACAGGCCTTGAGGTTGACCGTGGTACGGCGCTCCTCGTCCATGATCCCGACCTTCAGGGTGTTGCGAGGCAGGCCCAGCACGTCTTCGATGCGCCCGAACAGCTCGTTGGTGAACGCAGCTTCTTCAGGACCGTGCATCTTTGGCTTCACGATGTAGACGGAACCGGTGCGGGTATTTTTGCGCGAGGTATTGCCGTTCAGGTTGTGCATCGCCGCCAGAACAGTCACCAGACCGTCGAGGATGCCTTCCGGTACTTCGTTGCCATCTTTATCGAGGATCGCATCGATGGTCATCAGGTGACCGACGTTACGCACGAACAACAACGAACGACCATGCAGGCTCAATTCGCTGCCGTCGACGGCGGTGTAGGTGCGGTCGGCGTTCATGGTGCGAGTAAACGTCTTGCCGCCCTTGGCGACTTCTTCCGCCAGGTCGCCCTTCATCAGGCCGAGCCAGTTGCGGTAGATCACTACCTTGTCATCGGCGTCGACGGCGGCGACGGAGTCTTCGCAGTCCATGATGGTGGTGAGTGCGGCTTCCATCAGGATGTCTTTGACACCGGCAGCGTCGGTCTGGCCGACCGGGGTGCTGGCATCGACCTGGATTTCGAAATGCAGGCCATTGTTTTTCAGCAGGATCGCGGTGGGTGCCGCCGCATCGCCCTGGAAACCGATCAGTTGGGCGTCGTTGCGCAGGCCGCTGTTGCTACCGCCTTTAAGGGCGACGACCAGTTTGCCGTCAACGATTTTGTAGTGTGTCGAATCGACGTGGGAGCCGGCCGCCAATGGCGCCGCTTCGTCGAGGAAGGCCCGGGCGAAGGCGATGACCTTGTCGCCGCGAACCTTGTTGTAGCCTTTGCCTTTTTCCGCGCCGTCAGCCTCGCTGATGGCGTCGGTGCCGTAGAGCGCGTCGTACAGCGAACCCCAGCGGGCGTTCGAAGCGTTAAGCGCGAAGCGGGCATTCATCACCGGCACCACAAGCTGTGGGCCGGCCATGTGGGCGATTTCTTCATCGACGTTTTGCGTCGTTGCCTGGAAATCGGCCGCTTCTGGCAGCAGATAACCGATGTCTTGCAGAAAGGCTTTGTAGGCCACGGCGTCGTGCGCTTGACCTGCGCGTTCCTGGTGCCAGGAATCGATACGAGCCTGGAAATCATCGCGTTTGGCGAGTAGGGCTTTGTTCTTCGGCGCCAGGTCATGGATGACCTTGTCGGCACCGGCCCAGAATTGGTCGGCGGTGAGGCCGGTTCCGGGAATGGCTTCGTTGTTCACGAAGTCGAACAGGACTTTGGCGACCTGCAGGCCACCGACTTGAACGTGTTCAGTCATTGCTTGCCTCACTCTGCTCAGCTATTTCGCTTTTCAGCTCTTCAATTTAACAATGAAGCCTCTGGCCATTTAAACCACAAACCCTGCGACCAGTACATGCCATTTCTGACGGCTGGGTGGGGACCAATCAACGGCTTTAGGGCCTTGCTGACAGGGCTTTCAGGGATGCGTCTGCGCCTGTGGCGGACATCGATCCAACGTTATGTAGTGCGCGCAGCGGCATACTACATGATGAGTTGCGGTTGTGAAAATTAGACTAATTACGTCGTTCTGCGACCCCATGACGCATTGCAGTCACGTCGGGGATGAGGATGTTCTCAAAAAAGCATGAGATTGTTCCAGTTAAATATAAAAAGTTGTACACGATTTATGTTGCGCAGGTTCTTGGGCGGGACTCATTCGCGAGCAGGCTCGCTCCCACAAAGCCCTGCGCCGACCTTGTGGGAGCGAGCCTGCTCGCGAAGAGGTCGGACCTGCCAGCGCCGAATCAACCCTTGCCTATACTTCTCTTTCAATAACAAAAGAGGGCTGCGCCATGGACCACCTCGTACTCACTGTTTTTGCACCGGACAAGCCTGGGCAGGTCGAGCGCATAGCCCAATGCATCGCCGAGCATGGTGGCAACTGGCTGGAAAGCCGCATGTCGCGCATGGCCGGGCAATTCGCCGGGATTCTTCGGGTGGGGGTCCCGGCGGAAGCCTACGACTCACTGGTCGACGCCCTGCAAGGATTATCGTCCCACGGCATTCGCGTCTTGATCGCCGAAAGCGGTATCGAACAGTCGTGCACCTGGAAGCCGATCGCCATGGAGTTGGTGGGCAATGACCGGCCGGGGATCGTGCGCGACATCACGCGCTTGCTCAGTGAGCAGGGGGTGAACCTGGAGCGGCTGGTGACGGAGGTGCGTCCGGCCCCCATGAGCAGCGAGCCGCTGTTCCACGCCGAAGCGATACTGGCGGTGCCCCTGACGCTGTCACTGGACGTGCTGCAATCGCGCCTGGAAACCCTGGCGGACGACCTGATGGTGGAATTGGTGCTGCGCAGTGAACCTTGATCAGGTTATCCAGTTTAAACGTGCACCTGCCTGTGGATAACCTGTAGAGACAGCCCGCCAGGCCACGCCGGCCGTGGCTCTTCAAAGATTGATCAAAAAACCAGCAGTTTCAGTAACTTGCGCACAAACGGCGGGGATCACGCTGTGGATAACCTTGGGAAGGATCTATGCAGGCCACGGATAACGTGGCCTGTAGAGAGTTGTGTATTTTTTGATCAGCTGCGGCGGCGCAGGCTGAACCAGGCATCGACGCTGTAAACCGCCAGGCCTGCCCAGATGAAGATGAACGCAACCAGCGTACTCGACGATAGGTGCTCATCAAACAGCAGGACGGCCTGCAGCAGCACCAGGGTCGGTGCCAGGTATTGCAGGAATCCCAGGGTCGTGTAGGGCAAATGCCGCGCGGCAGCGTTGAAGCAGACCAGCGGCACCAGCGTTACCGGACCGGCAGCCACCAGCCACCAGGCTTCGGAGGTGGTCCAGAATTCAGCCTGGGCGCTGCTGGCGGTTGGATTGAGCAGTAACCAGGCCAGCGCTATCGGCACCAACATCCAGGTTTCGACCACCAATCCCGGGAGCGCCTTGACCGGCGCCTGCTTGCGAATCAACCCGTAGAAACCGAAGGTCAATGCCAGCACCAGCGACACCCAAGGCAGGCTGCCCACTTGCCATACTTGTTGCGCCACGCCAACCGCCGCCAGCCCCACGGCAATCCATTGCATGCGTCGCAGCCGCTCACCGAGGATCAGCATCCCCAGCAGCACGTTCACCAAGGGGTTGATGTAGTAACCGAGGCTGGCCTCCAACATGCGCCCGTTGTTCACCGACCACACATACGTCAGCCAGTTGGCGGCGATCAGCGTACCGCTCAGGGCCAGGATCGCCAGCCGACGTGGGTTCTCCCGTAGCTCGCGCCACCAGCCCGGATGTTTCCAGACCATCAGCAACAAGGCGCCGAACAACGCCGACCACAGCACGCGGTGAATGATGATCTCCACGGCGGGCACGTTGGCAATGGCCTTGAAGTAGAGCGGGAAAAGTCCCCAGATGATGTAGGCACTCAGGCCCAGAATGTACCCGCGACGCAGGTTGGCGGCTTGCATGCAGAATCCTTGCTTAGGCAGCTAACAAAGGAGGGATTGTAGGGCGGTTGTATAGATGTGTCGCTTCTGAAAGCAAAAGATCGCAGCCTGCGGCAGCTCCTACAGGGAATGGTGTACACCCGTAGGAGCTGCCGCAGGCTGCGATCTTTTGATCCCGGATTAAAAAAGCTTCAGTGGTTCTTCATTGAGCGCCGCGAGCTGCTCGCGCAACGCCAACACCTGGTCGCCCCAATAGCGTTCGGTGCCGAACCACGGAAAGCTGCGCGGGAATGCCGGGTCGTCCCAGCGACGGGCGAGCCAGGCGCTGTAGTGCATCAGGCGCAGCGCGCGAAGGGGTTCGATCAGCGCCAGTTCCCGGGGATTGAAATCGTGGAATTCGTTGTAGCCATCCATCAATTCCGACAACTGGCCCAGGCATTCCTGGCGATCGCCGGCCAGCATCATCCAGATGTCCTGTACCGCCGGGCCCATGCGGCAGTCGTCGAGGTCGACGATGTGGAACATCTCATCACGGCACATCATGTTGCCGGGGTGGCAATCGCCGTGCATGCGGATGTTCTGGTGCGGCGTATTGCTGTAGACATCCTCCACACGCTTGAGCAGATCGCGGGCCACGGACTCGTAGGCCGGCAGCAGGCTGCGGGGAATGAAGTTGCCTTCGAGCAAAGTCGTCAGCGAATCATGGCCAAAGTTTTTCACCGCCAGCGCCTCACGGTGCTCAAACGGTTTGGTCGAGCCCACTGCATGCAGTCGGCCGAGCAGTTGACCCAGGCGATACAGCTGATCGAGATTGCCAGGTTCCGGCGCGCGTCCGCCGCGGCGGGGGAACAGGGTGAAACGGAAGCCGTTGTGCTCGTGCAGGGTTTCACCGTTGTGGATCAGCGGCGCGACGACCGGTACCTCGACCTCGGCGAGCTCGAAGGTGAACTGGTGTTCTTCCAGAATCGCTTCGTTGGTCCAGCGCTGCGGGCGATAGAACTTGGCGATCAACGGTTCGGCGTCTTCGATACCAACCTGGTAGACACGGTTTTCGTAGCTGTTGAGCGCCAGAATGCGGGCATCGCTGAGAAAACCGATGCTTTCGACGGCATCGAGCACGAGGTCTGGGGTGAGCGTTTCAAACGGGTGGGCCATGCTGACTCCTGCGCGCAGCAGGCTGCTGCGTCCGGCCAGGCATGGTAGCGCAGACGGACACATAGGTGGTGTCTGTACTGACGCCTTCGCGAGCAGGCTCGCTCCCACAGTTGATCTCCTGTGTGGCACATGTTGCAGGCTCACTGCTTACCCTGTGGGAGCGGGCTTGCCCGCGATGAGGGCCGATCAGGCGCCGACGACCCCTCCGTCTTCACGCGAAATGGCAATCACCGAAGACCGCGGCTTTCCATTCGGCAAGTGCTCAGGGAAGGTCGAACCGCCGTTCTCCCCCGGGTGCTGAATGCCGACGAACAAGGTCTTCTGGTCCGGCGAAAAGCTGATCCCCGTTACTTCACAACCAATCGGCCCGACCATGAACCGACGGATCTCGCCGGTCGTCGGGTCGGCGCAGAGCATCTGATTGTTGCCCATGCCGGCAAAGTCACCGGCATTACTCGAATCGCCGTCGGTTTGAATCCACAGCCGTCCTGCGTTATCGAACGCCAATCCATCCGGACTGTTGAACATATTCTGCGGGGTGATGTTCGACGAGCCGCCCTTCGGTGTACCGGCGTGCACTTGTGGGTTGCCGGCGACCACGAACAGGTCCCAGGCAAAGGTGTTCGAGGCGTGGTCGTCGCGGTCGGTGCGCCAGCGCAGGATCTGCCCGTAGACGTTCTTCTCACGCGGGTTCGGCCCGCCTACCGGTTGCCCGTCTTCGCCACGCTTGGCGTTGTTGGTCAGGGTGCAGTAAACCTGACCGTCCTTGGGGCTGACGACAATCCATTCCGGGCGGTCCATGCGCGTCGCCTTCACCACGCTGGCTGCCAGGCGCGCGTGAATCAGCACTTGGCCCTGGTCGGCAAAACCGCTGCTGACGTCGATGCCGTTCTTGCCATGGGTCAGTTCGATCCATTGCCCTTGGCCCTTGGGGTGATCGGCATTGCCGTCGCCCGCGTCGAAACGTGCCACGTACAAGGTGCCGTGGTCCAGCAGGTCGCGGTTGGCCTTGGGATTCTGGTGATTGATCTTGTCGCGGCTGACGAACTTATAGATGAATTCGCCGCGCTCATCGTCGCCCATGTAAACCACGGCGCGGCCGTCTGTGGTTTCAGCCAGGGCGGCGTTTTCATGTTTGAAGCGGCCCAGTGCAGTGCGCTTGACCGGGGTCGACTGCGGGTCGAACGGGTCGATCTCGACGACCCAGCCATGACGGTTGAGCTCGTTGGGATTGTGCGCCATGTCGAAGCGCGAGTCGTGTTGATGCCAGTTGATGTCTTTGCTGGTTGCCACCACGCCATAGCGTTTCTGTGCGGCATCGAATTTCTGTTCGGCATCGCTGCTGCCAAAGCAGTCGGTAAAGTTCTCTTCGCAGGTCAGGTAGGTGCCCCATGGCGTCTTGCCGTTGGCGCAGTTCTGGAACGTGCCGAGGACCGTTTTACCTTGTGCATCTGCACGGGTTTTCAACAGTTCGTGACCGGCGGCCGGGCCGCTCAGATGGATCGGCGAGTTACCGTGAATGCGCCGGTTATAGCGCGAGCCCTGCACAAACTGCCAATGACCATTCTCACGCTGTACTTCGATTACCGACACGCCTTCGCAAGCCAGGGCCTTATGCACTTCCTGCGCCGATTGCGGCATGCCCGCGTGGGGGTAGAGGTAGCGGTAATTGGTGTATTCGTTGTTGATCGCCATCAGCGCCCGATTGTTGTCATCCGGGAAGGCAAACAGGCTCATGCCATCGTTGTTGTCGCCGAACTGGACTTCCTGATGCTCGGCGGTGCCGTTGCCACTCATGTCGAACGCCGGGCCGTTTTTCTGCAGGGGCTGACCCCAACTGATCAGTACCGAAGATTTGTAGCCGGGGGGCAAGCTGATCGCGTCGGCAGTCGCGGCGGGAATGCTTTCGAAACCCAGCAACTGGCTGGTGCCGGCGCTGACGCTGGCGGCCAGTACGCTACGGCTCAGCAGGTTGCCGCCGAGGAACATGGCGGCACCGCACAAGGCGCCTGCGCTGATAAAGCCACGACGGCTGAGGCCGACCATCTGTTCGAGGTCGGTGGACTGGTTTTCTTCTAATAGGCTCACATCAGGCTCCCTGCGAATTTTGCAGTCACCTTAATGGTGGGTGATGAAGCTTTTGTTGCAGTAGGAGCTGCCGCAGGCTGCGATCTTTTGATCTTGATCTTGAAAAGCAAAGTCAAAAGATCGCAGCCTGCGGCAGCTCCTACAACGGAGTGCCGAGCAATACATTGGAGGGAGAGAACTGCGCGCGTACCGATGTTCCGCGGGCCAGCTTGCGTGATTGCAAATGCCGGGGTTCGACCAGAGCACAGAGCGTCTGGCCATTAGGCAAACTGATTCGCACTTCGCAGGGGCCGTCTTCGGCGTCGAGGATTTCCTCGATGACACCTTCGAGGCAATTGTGACCGGGTGTTGCCTCGTCGCGGCCGCCCAGCAGATCGAGCCAACCGGCCTTGATCAGGGCGACAACTTCAGTGCCGGTTTGCAGGTCCAGGCGCACGGTACTGTCGTGGGTGATCTGCGCCGCGATACTCAGGCCTTCGGGCAGCTCAAGGCGAACCCGATCGTTATGGCCCTGGGTTTCAATGGCCGCGACTTTTCCATGCAACTGGTTGCGTGCGCTGGTCCTGAGCATCAGGCGACCGAGCAGGTCAAGGTCGCTTGCGTCTTCAGCGGCTTCCAGTACCTGGGCTTGCAGCGCCTGCAGCTTTTGATAGAGGCGCAGCACACGCTCGCCTTCAGCTGACAGTTTGGCGCCACCCCCTCCTTTGCCGCCGACACTGCGTTCCACCAGCGGTTTCTGCGCCAGGTTGTTCAGCTCATCGATAGCATCCCAAGCGGCCTTGTAGCTCAGGCCCGCGCTTTTCGCCGCGCGGGTGATCGATCCCTGCTCGGCGATGTGTTGCAGCAAGGCAATGCGTTGCGGGCGACGGACAATGTGCTGGGACAACAACGTAGGCAAGGACATGGCAAGACGCTTTGGCTATGACGGTGGTGAGGACGTTGGCGGCTCGGGACCCGGGAGTCAAGTCACGGCGACTCGCCAGGTTTGGGTGTGCGCGCCAGGCAATAGACGTCGACCCGTATGGCGCCTGCGTCCAGCAGCAGCAGGGCCAGTGCCTGCGCCGTGGCACCGGTGGTCAGAACGTCGTCCACCAGCGCCAGGTGGCGACCCTTCACTGATGCGTCGCTTGCCATGGCGAAGGCGTGGTGCAGGTTGCGTTTGCGTGCCTCGGCGTTCAGGTCTTGCTGGGCGTTGGTGTCTTGAGGCCTCAATAGCAATCGTTCATCAATAGGCACGTCGAGGCGTTCGCTGAGCCAGCGCGCCAGCATGGCAGCCTGATTGAAGCCGCGTTGGCGCAGGCGCCGGGTAGACATCGGCACGGGTACCAGCACATCGGGACGCGGCAGGTCATCGTTGAAGCGATGTTGCAGTGATTGAGCGAGAAGGTCGCCGAGCAGATGGCCATACGGCCATTTCGCGCTGTGCTTGAAGCGAGTAATCAGGCTGTCGATCGGGAAGTTGTAAGTCCAGGGCGCGACCACTCGCTCGAAGGCCGGTGGCTGCATGAGGCATTGGCCGCACGTCATGCCCGCAGCGGGCAAGGGCACTGCGCAGCGCTGGCAATGATCGCCGAGCCATGGCAACTCGGTTTCGCAAGCCATGCAAACGGGCGTGGTGCCATCGGCTACTTCATCACACAGTAAACAGTGGTGGTTATTTTTTAACCAGATGTAAACCGGCCTATCGTATCGTGGTTGACAGCGCATGACTCTTCCTTAAATATGCCGAAACACCTGTGATGCGCCGGTGGAAATTCCATTTCCCGGTCGCCTGCCAAAGCATAAAACAAAGGAAACGCCCATGAGCGCCAGCACCTCTGCAACTTTGCGTCATGACTGGTCTTTGGCCGAAGTCAAAGCACTCTTCGTTCAGCCATTCAATGACCTGTTGTTCCAGGCGCAGACGGTGCACCGCGCGCATTTCGACGCTAACCGCGTCCAGGTATCGACCTTGCTGTCGATCAAGACCGGTGCTTGCCCGGAAGATTGCAAATATTGTCCGCAGTCGGGTCACTACAACACCGGCCTGGAAAAAGAAAAGCTGATGGAAGTGCAGAAGGTCCTCGAAGAGGCCGCGCGGGCCAAGGCCATCGGGTCGACCCGTTTCTGCATGGGCGCGGCGTGGAAGCACCCGTCGGCCAAAGACATGCCGTATGTGCTGAAGATGGTCGAAGGCGTCAAGGCCCTTGGCCTGGAAACCTGCATGACCCTCGGTCGCCTCGATCAAGACCAGACCGAAGCGCTGGCCAAGGCTGGCCTTGACTACTACAACCACAACCTCGACACCTCGCCTGAGTTCTACGGCAGCATCATCACCACCCGCACTTACAGCGAGCGCCTGCAAACCTTGGCCTACGTCCGTGAATCGGGGATGAAGATCTGCTCCGGTGGCATCCTTGGCATGGGCGAGTCCCTCGATGACCGTGCCAACCTGCTGATCCAGCTGGCCAACCTGCCGGAGCACCCGGAGTCGGTGCCGATCAACATGTTGGTGAAAGTCGCCGGCACGCCCCTGGAGAATGCCGACGACGTCGACCCGTTCGACTTCATCCGCATGCTCGCCGTCGCGCGGATCCTCATGCCCAAATCCCACGTGCGCCTGTCCGCTGGCCGCGAAGCCATGAACGAGCAGATGCAGGCACTGGCGTTCTTTGCCGGTGCCAACTCGATTTTCTACGGCGAAAAACTGCTGACCACCGCCAACCCGCAGGCCGACAAGGACATGCAACTGTTCGGGCGCTTGGGGATTTTGCCGGAAGCCCGCGAAGAACACGCCGACGAAGTGCACCAGGCCGCCATTGAACAGGCGCTGGTGGAGCAAAAGAGCAGCGAGCAGTTCTATAACGCGGCTGTTTGATCCTTCTGAAGGAAGGCAAAACCCTGTGGGAGCGAGCCTGCTCGCGAAAGCTATGTAACAGTCGACACTTATGTTGAATGTGAAGGCCTCTTCGCGAGCAGGCTCGCTCCCACAGTGGAGATGTGTCATTTGATAGTCGAGGCCTGCATGTCTTTCGATCTCGCCGCACGCCTGGCTGCCCGTCGTGCCGAAAACCTCTACCGCCAACGTCCGTTGCTCGAAAGCCCGCAAGGGCCGCAAGTGGTGGTCGACGGTCAGCCATTGCTGGCGTTTTGCAACAACGACTACCTGGGCCTGGCCAGTCACCCCCAAGTGATCGAAGCCTGGCGCGCAGGGGCTGCCAAGTGGGGCGTGGGGGGTGGGGCGTCGCATCTGGTCATCGGCCACAGCGGCCCGCATCATGCCTTGGAAGAAGCCTTGGCCGACCTCACCGGTCGTCCGCGCGCCCTGCTGTTCACCACGGGCTACATGGCCAATCTCGGGGCGGTCACGGCGTTGGTGGGGCAGGGCGATACGGTGCTCGAAGACCGGCTCAACCATGCTTCGTTGCTCGATGCGGGCCTCTTGTCAGGGGCACGTTTCAATCGCTACTTGCACAACGATGCGGCGAGTCTGGCCAATCGTCTTGAGAAAGCCACCGGCAATACGCTGGTCGTGACTGACGGCGTCTTCAGCATGGACGGTGACATCGCCGATCTGCCAGCGCTGGCGCGAGAAGCCAAGGCCAAAGGTGCATGGCTGATGGTCGATGATGCGCACGGTTTCGGCCCGCTGGGCGCCAATGGCGGCGGGAGCGTCGAACATTTCGGCCTGAGCCAGGACGACGTGCCGGTACTGGTCGGCACGCTCGGCAAGGCGTTCGGAACGGCGGGGGCTTTCGTAGCCGGCAGCGAAGAGTTGATCGAGAGCCTGATCCAGTTCGCTCGCCCCTACATTTACACCACCAGCCAACCACCGGCCCTGGCCTGTGCGACCCTCAAAAGCCTGGAACTGCTGCGCAGCGAGCATTGGCGCCGCGAGCATTTGCAGACGCTGATCCGCCAGTTCCGGCAGGGCGCCGAGCAAATCGGCCTGGAGCTGATGGACAGTTTCACGCCGATCCAGCCGATCATGATTGGTGACGCCGGGCGCGCGGTGCGCTTGTCGCAGATGCTGCGCGAACGCGGCTTGATGGTGAGTGCGATCCGTCCGCCAACCGTGCCGGCCGGCAGTGCCCGACTGCGCGTAACCCTGACTGCCGCCCATAGCGAGGCGCAAGTGCAGCTATTGTTGGAGGGACTGGCCGATTGTTATCAACGACTGGGAGCGGAGCCTGGCCATGCGTGATCGATTGATTCTGTTGCCCGGTTGGGGCCTCGGAATTTCGCCGCTGCAACCATTGGGCGCTGCCCTGCAGGGCCTGGACGAACACATGCGGGTCGAAATCGAGCCGCTGCCCGAGCTGGATTCGAGCAATCTTGAACATTGGCTCGATGAACTCGACGCCAGCGTGCCGCAGGACGCCTGGCTCGGCGGCTGGTCACTGGGTGGCATGCTCGCGTCCGAGTTGGCGGCGCGCCGTGGCGACCGTTGCTGTGGTCTGCTGACCTTGGCGAGCAATCCTTCTTTTGTCAGCCACGACCAATGGCCAAACGCAATGCCTGGCGAAACGTTCGATGCCTTTCTGGCAGGCTGCGCTGCCGATCCGCGCATGACCTTGAAGCGTTTTTCATTGCTCTGCGCCCAAGGTGCCGAAGACCCGCGCGGCTTGTCTCGCCTGTTGCTCGCAGGGGCGCCGCACTCAACGGCGGCAGTGCTATTGAGTGGCCTGGAATTGCTCGCGCAGATGGACACTCGCCAAGCCCTGCAGACATTCCGCGGTCCGCAATTGCATCTGTTTGCCGGCCTCGACGGGCTGGTGCCGGCCGAAGCCGCCGAGGCCTTGCTGGCGTTGCTACCCGATGTCGAAATCGGTCTGATCGAACAGGCCGGCCACGCGTTTCTCCTGGAAAATCCCCACGGTGTCGCGGGGGCGATCCAGGCCTTTTTGCATGAGTGCGGCGATGACTGATTTATCCTTTCCCAAGTTGCCCGGTGGTTTGCCCGACAAGCGCCAGGTAGCCGCGTCGTTTTCCCGTGCCGCGGCAAGCTACGACAGCGTGGCCGAGTTGCAACGTGATGTCGGTGGCCAGTTGTTGCACCGTTTGCCGCAGGCGTTCGTACCCCGGCGCTGGCTCGATCTCGGGTGCGGCACCGGCTATTTCAGTCGTGCGCTGGGCGAGCGGTTTCCCGACGGCCAGGGCGTGGCGCTGGACATCGCCGAAGGCATGCTCAATCACGCCCGACCGTTGGGCGGCGCCGCGCACTTCATCGCCGGCGACGCCGAGCGGATGCCATTGCGCGATGCGACGTGCGACCTGATTTTCTCCAGCCTGGCCGTGCAGTGGTGCGCGGACTTCGCGTCGGTGCTCAGCGAAGCGCATCGGGTGCTCAAGCCGGGCGGTGTCTTTGCATTTGCTAGTCTCTGTGTAGGCACGTTGTTCGAGTTGCGTGACAGCTGGCGTCAGGTGGATGGCATGGTGCACGTCAACCGCTTCCGCGAGTTCAACGTTTATCAACAGCTGTGTGCGGCCAGCGGCTTGCGCGTAATCAGTCTGGACAACCAGGCACATGTGCTGCATTACCCGGACGTGCGCAGCCTGACCCATGAGCTCAAGGCCTTGGGGGCGCACAACCTGAACCCTGGGCGTCCGGGCGGCTTGACCGGTCGGGCGCGGATTCTCGGCCTGGTCGAGGCTTACGAGCAGTTTCGTCAGGCCCAAGGCCTGCCGGCGACTTATCAAGTGGTGTACGCCGTTTTGGAGAAACCCTTATGAGCTCCGCGTATTTCATCACCGGTACGGACACCGATGTCGGGAAAACCACGATCGCCGCCGGTCTGTTGTATGCCGCGCGATCAGCCGGGTTAAGCACGGCAGCAGGCAAGCCGGTGGCCTCTGGTTGTTCGGTGACGCCCAAGGGGCTGCGCAATGCTGACGCGCTGGCGTTACTGGCGGAGTGTTCGCTGCCCTTGACCTACACCCAGGTCAATCCTGTGGCGCTGGAGCCGGCGATTGCGCCGCACCTGGCCGCGCGTGAGGCCGGCATCGCGTTAACCGTGCAATCGCTGCTGACTCCGATGCAGCAGATACTCGACATGCAAGCCGACTTCACCCTGGTCGAGGGGGCTGGAGGCTGGCGCGTGCCATTGGCCGACCAGGACAACCTGTCGGACCTGGCGATGGCGCTGGGTCTGCCGGTCATCCTGGTGGTCGGCGTACGCTTGGGCTGCATCAACCACGCGTTGCTGACGGCCGAAGCGATTGCCCGGGACGGTTTGCAGCTGGCGGGATGGGTGGCGAACATCATAGATCCGAAGACTTCGCGCCTTGAAGAAAATCTGGCGACCCTCGCCGAACGCTTGCCAGCGCCCTGCCTGGGGCGGGTGCCGAAGCTCAAGGTGGTCACGGCCGAAGCAGTCGCGGAGCACCTGCAACTCGACCTCCTGGACTAGATGTTGGCTATGGTGCGGCACTGTGCCATTAGTGTTTTTGACGGGCGATTTCTCGGTATGTCTGCTTCAATGAACACTGATGACTCTTTGCAAGGACGAGCACTTCCATGGAAATCTCGGGAAATACCGCTTTCTATGCCGGCCTGAGCACTGTTCAGGCGGGGCAAGACCGTATTGATCAAGCCGCCGGAAAAATCGCCAACGCGACGATCGAGCGTTCGGTGAGCAGCCAGTCCTCCGAGGCTCAGGTCGATCGCCTGCGCTCGGTCGACCGCAGTCGGCAGTCGGACCTCGTGAGCCATGAGATCGAAATGGCTCAAGGCCGGTTTCAGGTGGAGTTGGGCGCCAAAGTCGCCAAGGCTTCCGATGAAATGCTCGGCACCTTGATCGACACCTACGCCTGAACTCACGCTGAAAGCGCACCGTCTGGCGGTACGCTTTCAGCGTGAGTTCCTGTACCCATCTTCTTTTCTCGCGCTGCGCGCTGCTCGTGCAATAGCGTCAGGCTCGCGTGCGCGCTGTTTATTGGTTGGATGACGAATGGCAAAAGATCGGTGCTTGACAAGATTTGGGCGTAAACGTATGTTTCAAACAACTGTTTGATCGTTTCGACAACGGTCGCTCATTCCCGGTTACATCAGCAGAGGTTTATCGCTATGCCTGACTACAAGGCCCCCTTGCGTGATATTCGCTTCGTTCGTGACGAACTGCTCGGCTACGAAGCGCACTATCAGAGCCTTCCGGCTTGTGCAGACGCAACTCCGGACATGGTTGACGCCATTCTCGAAGAAGGCGCCAAGTTTTGTGAGCAGGTACTGGCTCCGCTGAACCGCGTGGGCGACACCGAAGGCTGCACCTGGAGCGAGTCCGGCGTTAAGACCCCGACTGGCTTCAAAGAGGCCTACAAGCAATTCGTCGAAGGCGGCTGGCCAAGCCTGGCCCACGACGTTGAGCACGGTGGCCAAGGCCTGCCGGAGTCTCTGGGCCTGGCAGTCAGCGAAATGGTTGGCGAAGCCAACTGGTCGTGGGGCATGTACCCGGGCCTGTCCCACGGCGCGATGAACACCATTTCCGAGCACGGCACGCCTGAGCAACAAGAGGCATACCTGACCAAGCTGGTTTCCGGTGAATGGACCGGCACCATGTGCCTGACCGAACCGCACTGCGGCACCGACCTGGGCATGTTGCGCACCAAGGCTGAACCTCAGGCCGACGGTTCCTACAAAGTCTCCGGCACCAAGATCTTCATCTCGGCCGGTGAACACGACATGGCCGACAACATCGTGCACATCGTGCTGGCCCGCCTGCCCGATGCGCCGGCTGGCACCAAAGGCATTTCGCTGTTCATCGTGCCAAAGTTCCTGCCAAACGCCGATGGTTCGATCGGTGCGCGTAACGCCGTGTCCTGTGGCTCCCTGGAACACAAGATGGGCATCCACGGTAACGCCACCTGCGTGATGAACTTCGACGCGGCCACCGGTTTCCTGATCGGCCCGGCGAACAAAGGCCTGAACTGCATGTTCACCTTCATGAACACCGCACGTCTGGGTACCGCGCTGCAAGGCCTGGCCCACGCCGAAATCGGTTTCCAGGGTGGCCTGAAATACGCTCGTGATCGTCTGCAAATGCGCTCGCTGACTGGCCCGAAAGCGCCGGAAAAAGCCGCTGACCCGATCATCGTGCACCCGGATGTACGTCGCATGCTGTTGACCATGAAGGCATTCGCCGAAGGCAACCGTGCGATGGTCTACTTCACCGCCAAGCAAGTCGACATCGTCAAGTACGGCGTGGACGAGGAAGAGAAGAAGAAGGCCGATGCGCTGCTGGCGTTCATGACTCCGATCGCCAAGGCCTTCATGACCGAAGTCGGTTTCGAATCGGCTAACCACGGCGTGCAAATCTACGGTGGCCATGGCTTCATCGCCGAGTGGGGCATGGAGCAGAACGTTCGCGACAGCCGTATTTCGATGCTGTACGAAGGCACCACCGGCATCCAGGCACTCGACCTGCTGGGCCGTAAAGTGCTGATGACTCAAGGCGAGGCCCTCAAGGGCTTCACCAAGATCGTGCACAAGTTCTGCCAGACCAACGAAGGCAACGAAGCTGTCAAAGAGTTCGTCACACCGCTGGCTGCATTGAACAAGGAGTGGGGCGAGCTGACCATGAAGGTCGGTATGGCTGCCATGAAAGACCGCGAAGAAGTCGGCGCGGCCTCGGTGGACTACCTGATGTACTCGGGTTACGCCTGCCTGGCCTACTTCTGGGCTGACATGGCACGCCTGGCCGCCGAGAAACTGGCTGCCGGCACTTCTGACGAGGCGTTCTACACCGCCAAGCTGCAGACGGCGCGCTTCTACTTCCAGCGTATCCTGCCGCGCACCCGCACTCACGTTGCAACCATGCTGTCGGGCGCCAACAACCTGATGGACATGAAGGAAGAGGACTTCGCGCTGGGCTACTAAGCCTTAACGCGGTACTTCAAGAAAACCGCTGCTCCTTCGGGGGCAGCGGTTTTTTTTTTTGCCTGTTGGTTGATGCTCTTTGTAGGAGCGAGCCTGCTCGCGATGCAACGCTGCACCACCCGGCAAGCCGCAGACGCTGTCTTAAAAATTTCTTGGTAATTGACTCAGCAAGTCGAGATCGGTGCCGTTACAGTTGTTGGCACATTGCCATCAATCGAAATGACGGGTCGGAGCTTTACCTTTGCCGCGTTCATCCGCTGTCCGTGTGGGTCATTTTTTGCCGTCGTCAGTGCTGTTACTGGCGGGACTCGCGGCTGCCTACATCAAGGACCTGAACGTGTTCTTCACGTCGTTGTTCCAGGTGCTTCCAACCTTGGTGTTGTTGCTCGGCGGTGCCTACTGTGCGGTTTACCGACGCCAGCGCGAGCTGTTTCTGATGGCCACGGTGTACATCGCCTACTTCCTGCTCGACACCCAGACCGATTACTACCGTGACAATGGCAAGGTGCGGGACGACGCCGCAGTGGTCTTTCATTTGTGTTGCCTGCTGTTGCCATTGCTGTTCGGCGTATTCGCCGCGTGGCAGGAGCGTACGCATCTGTTCCAGGACATGGTCGCCCGTTTCGCCGTTTTACTGGCCGTCGGTAGCGTCGCATTGGCACTGGAACAAAGTTACCCACAGGCCTTGCTGGGGTGGCTGTCGCAGATTCGCTGGCCTGCCTTGCACGGCGCCTGGATGAGCCTGATCCAGCTGTCCTATCCCGTGTTCATCGCATCGTTCGCGCTGCTGGCCTACCAGTACTGGCGTCACCCAAGACCGCTGCATGCGGCACAGCTGGTGGGGTTGCTCGGGCTGTTCTGGATGTTGCCGAAAACCTTCATCCTGCCCTTCACCCTGAACATAATGTGCAGCCAGGTGATGCTGATGATCGCGGCCGCCGTTGCCCATGAGGCCTATCAAATGGCCTTCCGTGACGAACTCACCGGCCTGCCCGGGCGCCGCGCATTGAATGAGCGCATGCAGCGCCTGGGGCGCAACTATGTGTTGGCCATGAGTGACGTCGACCACTTCAAGAAATTCAACGATACCCATGGCCATGACGTCGGTGACCAGGTGCTGCGACTGGTCGCCAGCAAACTGTCGAAAATCGGCGGAGGCGGTAAGGCCTATCGTTATGGTGGAGAGGAGTTCGCCCTGGTGTTTGCCGGCAAGACCCTCGAGGAGTGCATGCCGCACCTGGAGGTCATTCGCGAATCCATTGCCACCTACAACATTCATCTTCGCAATCAGGAAAGCCGTCCACAGGATGACAATCAGGGCCGCCAGCGTCGCGCCGGCGCCAGTGCCTCGAGTGTGTCGGTGACTGTCAGCATCGGCGTTGCCGAACGGGTGGAACAACGCTCGCCCGAGAAAGTGCTCAAGTCCGCCGACCAGGCGCTTTACAGCGCCAAGGGCGCCGGACGCAACTGCGTGATGGCGTTCGGCCAGAACCGCCGTGGCGCCGTGCGCATGGACGCTGCTGCGGTTGAGTGATGACGGCGCATTCAGCGTCTGGACTGTCATTGTGAAGGGCGGGGCGGCGGCAGTAGGTTTGAGTCATCTACTGCCGGAGAAACGACCATGCCCGCCTACAAGGCTCCCCTGCGCGACATGCGCTTCCTGATTGACCACGTCTTCGATTTCCACAGCAACTACGCAGCGCTCGGCGCCACCGAGGCCAGTCCGGACATGGTCAGTGCGATCCTCGAAGAGGGTGCCAGGTTTTGTGAAAACGTGCTGTCGCCTCTCAACCGTAGCGGCGACGAAGAGGGCTGCCATTTCGACAACGGTGTGGTCACGACGCCTGCAGGTTTCAAGCAGGCTTTCGCCCAATACGTCGAAGGTGGCTGGCATGGCCTGGCGGCTGATCCGGCGTATGGCGGTCAGGGTCTGCCCGGCTCGCTGGGGCTGGTCATCAGCGAGATGGTGGGTTCGAGCAACACGTCGTGGGGCATGTACCCAGGCCTGACCCATGGCGCCATGTCGGCGATCCACGCCCATGGCACTGAAGAACAGAAACAAACCTACCTGAGCAAACTCACCGCCGGCCAATGGACCGGCACCATGTGCCTGACCGAAGCCCATTGCGGCACCGACCTGGGCATCATCAAGACCCGCGCCGTGCCTGCAGCCGACGGCAGTTATACGATCACCGGCAGCAAGATTTTCATCTCCGCCGGCGAGCACGACATGAGCGCCAACATCATTCACCTGGTACTGGCGAAACTGCCGGATGCGCCGGCCGGGACCAAGGGTATTTCGCTGTTTATCGTGCCCAAGTTCCTGCCCGATACCGAGGGCGAAGCGGGCGAGCGCAATGGGGTTTCCTGCGGCGCCATCGAGCACAAGATGGGGATCAAGGCGTCGGCCACCTGCGTGCTGAATTTCGACGGGGCCAAGGGCTTTTTGATCGGGGAAGCGAACAAGGGCCTCAACTGTATGTTCACCATGATGAACCACGCGCGACTGGGCACGGGCATGCAGGGTTTGTGCCTGGGCGAAGCGAGTTTCCAGGGCGCGATCCAGTACGCCAACGACCGTTTGCAGATGCGCGCATTGACAGGCCCGAAAGCCCCGGAAAAAGTTGCCGACCCTATCATCGTGCATCCGGATGTACGTCGGATGTTGCTGACCATGAAAGCCTTCAACGAAGGCAATCGGGCACTGACTTATTTCACTGCGCAGTTGCTCGACGTAGCGCACCTGAGCGCGGATGCAACGGCACGCCAGGATGCCGAAGACCTGCTGGCCTTCCTGACGCCGATCTGCAAAGCCTTCATGACTGAAACCGGGCTGGAAGTGACCAACCATGGCATGCAGGTATTCGGCGGCCACGGATTCATTCGTGAATGGGGTATGGAACAGCTGGTTCGCGACTGCCGGATCGCGCCGATCTATGAGGGCACCAATGGCATCCAGGCGCTGGACCTGCTCGGGCGCAAAGTGCTCGGCAGCCAGGGCAAGCTGTTGCGCGGCTTCACTAAAATCGTCCACAAGTTTTGCGCGGCCAACGTCGCGCATCCACAGTTGGGCAACTATGTGGCGCAGCTCGATGCGCTGAATCAGCAATGGGGCGAGTTGACGACCAAGGTCGGCATGGCGGCGATGAAAAACCCGGATGAAGTCGGCGCCGCATCGGTGGATTACCTGATGTACAGCGGTTACATCATCCTCGGCTACTTGTGGTTGCGTATGGCGTTGGTGGCGCAGGCGCAGCTCGATGCTGGCAGCGGCGACGCGGATTTCTGCCGGGCCAAACTGGCGACCAGTGAGTTTTACTTCAAGCGCCTGTTGCCGCGTACCGACGCTCATCGGGCGGCGATCGAAGCGGGGAGTGATTGCCTGATGCAGTTACCGGCGGAGTTGTTTGCGCTCTGATGGGCTTTTCTGTAGGAGCGAGCATGCTCGCGATGGTCGTTAACGATAACGTTGGAAGCCAGGTGCCCCGAGGCGTCCTCAGGTTTATCGCGAGCAGGCTCGCTTCTACAATTCTTGCGGTTCCCCTCTACATTTCGCCGGTGACTAAAAATTACAAAACAGTCATGTGCTGACCCTATGTGTCGCAAAAGTTGTTGGGTTACACTCGGACCCAAAGAAAAGCATCTTTCCTACGAGCCATCTGTTTAGATTTGCGAGGTTTGCCATGGCTGACTACAAAGCGCCCCTGCGCGATATGCGCTTCGTCCTCAATGAGGTGTTCGAGGTCGCCAAACTCTGGGCCGAGCTGCCAGCATTGGCCGATTCCATTGATGCTGAAACGGTCGAAGCCATTCTCGAAGAAGCCGGCAAGGTCACCAGTAAAAGCGTTGCGCCCCTGAGCCGTGCGGCTGACGAGGAAGGTTGTCACTGGGCGGACGGTGCTGTCACCACGCCGGCGGGTTTCCCACAGGCTTACCAAACCTACGCTGAAGGTGGTTGGGTCGGTGTAGGTGGAGATCCGGCCTACGGCGGCATGGGCATGCCCAAGGCCGTTTCGGCCCAGGTCGAGGAAATGGTCAACTCGGCCAGCCTGTCGTTCGGTCTGTACCCGATGCTGACCGCCGGCGCTTGCCTGTCGATCAACGCCCACGCCAGTGAAGAACTGAAGGCCGCCTACCTGCCGAACATGTACGCCGGCGTCTGGGCCGGTTCCATGTGCCTGACCGAACCGCACGCCGGCACCGACCTGGGGATCATCCGCACCAAGGCCGAGCCTCAGGCCGACGGTTCCTACAAGGTCAGCGGCACCAAGATCTTCATCACCGGCGGCGAACACGACCTGACCGAAAACATCATCCACCTGGTGCTGGCCAAATTGCCCGATGCGCCGGCTGGACCTAAAGGGATTTCGCTGTTCCTGGTGCCCAAGTTCATGGTCAATGCCGATGGCAGCCTGGGCGCGCGCAACCCGGCCAACTGCGGCTCGATCGAACACAAGATGGGCATCCAGGCCTCTGCGACCTGCGTGATGAACTTCGATGAAGCCGTGGGTTACCTGGTCGGCGAGCCGAACAAGGGCTTGGCGGCAATGTTCACCATGATGAACTACGAGCGCCTGGGCGTCGGCATCCAGGGCCTGGCCACCGGCGAGCGCTCCTACCAGAACGCTGTCGAGTACGCTCGTGATCGTCTGCAGAGCCGTTCGCCAACCGGCGCGCAGAACAAAGACAAAGTCGCTGACCCGATCATCGTCCACCCGGACGTGCGTCGCATGTTGCTGACCATGAAGGCCGCGAACGAAGGCGGTCGTGCCTTCTCCACCTACGTGGCGATGCAACTGGACACCGCCAAGTTCAGCGAAGACGCCACCACCCGCAAGCGCGCGGAAGACCTGGTGGCCTTGCTGACCCCGGTGGCCAAGGCGTTCCTCACCGATCTGGGCCTGGAAACCACGGTTCACGGCCAGCAGGTATTCGGCGGCCACGGTTACATCCGTGAGTGGGGCCAGGAGCAACTGGTGCGCGACGTGCGCATCACCCAGATCTACGAAGGCACCAACGGTATCCAGGCGCTGGACCTGGTGGGACGCAAGATCGTCGGCAGCGGCGGGGCGTTCTACAATCTGTTTGCCGACGAGATTCGTCACTTCACCGCAACGGCCAGTGCTGACTTGGCGGAGTTCACCAAGCCGCTCAACGATGCGGTGACGACGCTCGACGAGCTGACGGCATGGCTGCTGGACCGGGCGAAAAACAACCCGAATGAAATCGGCGCGGCGTCGGTCGAGTACCTGCAAGTATTTGGCTACGTAGCCTATGCCTACATGTGGGCCTTGATGGCCAAGGCGGCTCTCGGCAAGGAAACGCAGGACGATTTCTACGCCAGCAAGCTGGGCACCGCGCGCTTCTATTTCGCCCGTTTGCTACCGCGTATTCACTCGCTGAACGCGTCGGTGAAGGCCGGTAGCGAATCGCTGTTCCTGTTGGAGGCCGGGCAATTCTGAGTTTGTAACCTGATGTAAGCATTCTCTTACATGACGTGCTGCTGTTCTCCCATAGTCGTAAATTGGATCCACAGCTAATCTACTGCTTATGGACGTAGCGCAGGAAGCGCAAAGCAACAACACGGACACGTAGGATTCTGCCAGGACGGCGGAGTGAAATGGATGTCAGGGAAACAGTCTGCAAAGCCCCGCTTCGGCGGGGTTTTCTTTTGCCTCGAGAAAAGTGTTCAGCTCAGGCCATCCAGTGCCGGCGGGCTGTTCAAGCGTTCATCCGGCCGATTGATCACCTCTTCCAGCAATGTGCGCAGCAAGGCCAGCGATGCCTGTTGCCGTTGCACATCGCGACAGACCAACCCGACTTTCAGCGGCACCCGCGGTTCGCTCAGGGGTTTCCACAACAATTGCTGGTTGCCATGGGTCTTCTGCGAGCGTCCAGGCAGCACCGTCGCCAGTCGCGTGTGCGGCAGGCTGTCGAGTATGCCGGCCATGTTGTTCAGCTCGGCCTGCACTTGCGGACGCCGTCCCAGGCTGGCCATTTGCGCCTGCCAGATCTGCCGTATCTGAAACTCTTCGCCCAGCAGCAACATCGGCAATTCGGCAGCCTGGCTCATGGAGACTTTCTTGAATTCGCGCAATGGATGGTCTGCCGGGATGACCAGCGTCAGTTCGTCTTCGTACAACAGCACTCCGTGCAGACCCGGCTGACGAGGCGGCAAGTAGCCGATGCCGATGTCCAGCGAACCATTGAGCAGGCGTCGCTCGATTTCCAGTCCCGTCAGTTCATAGATCTGCACCACCAGATGAGGTTGCGCCTTGCGCACCCGCTCGAGCATTTGTGGCACCAGGCTGGTGTGCACGGTTTGCAGTACGCCAATGGCCAGGGTGCGCAGCGCATGCCCCTTGAAGTTGCCCAGTGCTTCACGTGCCCGTTGCAGGCCATCGAGCAAGGGCAGGGCATGGTTATAGAGCGTATGGGCCGCAAGGGTCGGCAATAGGCGTTTGCTGCTGCGTTCGAACAGGCTCACATCCAGGGTTTGTTCAAGGTGGCGGATCTGTTGAGACAGCGCCGGCTGTGAAATGGACAGGCGCTCGGCAGCCCGGCCCACATGGCCCTCTTCGTAGACCGCGACGAAATAACGCAGTTGCTTGAAATCCATAAGTAATTCTTATCGAAAATGCTGGGAAATCGAAATAGCTCATCGCCTTGGGTGAGCCTAGTCTAACCCTATTCACAAGGCTTACAGGGCCCCGGAACGCGATGAACTCCCTTCGCTTCGATGACGTTTGCATAGGTAACGCAAAAAACCTTCTGCGAGGGTTGCACCTATGAATCTGTTCAGCCTGCGCCGACATGCGCCCAGTCTCGACGATTTGCTGGAGGACAGTTCCTCTGCCCCCAACGCAGACAATCTTTGCAGCGAGTACCTGATGCCCAGTGTCGATCGACCCCAACAGGTTTTTGCCCGCGGCCAGGGTTCCTGGTTGTGGGACAGCGATGACCGTGCGTATCTGGATTTCTCCCAGGGCGGCGGTGCCAATAGCCTTGGTCACAGTCCCAAGGCACTGGTCAGCGCCATTACTGCGCAGGCGCAAGCGTTGATCAATCCCGGTTTCGCCCTGCATAACCGCGGCATGCTCAAGCTCGCCGAGCGCCTGTGTGCCATCACCGGCAGCGACCAGGCGTACCTGCTCAACAGCGGCAGCGAGGCCTGTGAGGCGGCGATCAAGCTGGCGCGCAAATGGGGTCAACGGCATCGCGGCGGGGCTTCGCGGATTATCGTGGCCAATCAGGCTTGCCATGGTCGTAGCCTGGGGACGATTTCGGCGTCGGACAGTTCGACCCTGGTCAACCGCTTCGAGCCGCAGCTTCCGGGGTTCAGTCGCGTCCCCTTCAATGATCTTGCGGCGCTGAATGCGGCGGTGGATGAACGGACCGTGGCGATCATGCTCGAGCCGATCCAAAGTGAAGCTGGGGTGATTGCGGCTACCGCACATTACCTCAAGGGGGTCGAGCGCCTGTGTCGCGAGTTGGGCATCCTGCTGATCTTCGACGAGGTGCAAACCGGTGTCGGTCGCTGTGGCAGCCTGCTGGCTGAACAGTCCTTCGGTGTGCGTGCCGATATCGTCGTGCTCGGCAAAGGGCTTGGCGGTGGCGTACCGGTGGCGGCGCTGCTGGCGCGGGGCAAGGCCTGCTGCCTGGAAACCGGCGAAATGAGCGGTACCCATCATGGCAACGCACTGCTGACCGCAGCCGGCCTGGCGGTGCTCGATAGCGTGCAGGACAAAGGCTTTCTCGAGCATGTCGGGGAAATGGCGCAGCACCTGCGCGAAGGCCTGCAGCGTTTGTCCCATCGTTACGGACACGGCGAATTACGCGGGCAAGGGTTGCTCTGGGGGTTGACGCTTTCCGACGACTCGGCAGACGCCGTGGTCAAGGCCGCGTTGTACGAAGGGCTGCTGCTCGACGCGCCGCGAGCCGATTGCCTGCGATTTACCCCGGCGCTGACGGTCAGCAAGTCCAATATCGATGAAATGCTGCTGCGCCTGGCCCGTGCCTTCTCCCGCGTACGCACCGCACAGCTGCAATGCCGTAAAGGGATTGCCGTCTGAGCGGACGCTTCCTGCACGAATTCCCGAACCGTCTCGCGGTATAACGCACGCCCCACGCCTGATTCTTTTGGCGTGGGGCGTTTTTTTATGGCGGTTGCATCGTTCAGAAACATGGCCTGGGTACATTGGCCTGAACAGTCGGGCTGAACCCTGACCAACGGTACAGGTCGATAGGGTATGGGCTCGCGTGAGCCCACTTCAATCAGGAGCTATGTCCATGGACTTTATCCGCATCATCATCGCCATTCTGTTGCCACCACTGGGTGTATTTCTGCAAGTGGGGTTCGGTGGAGCGTTCTGGCTGAATATTCTGCTGACGCTGTGCGGTTACATTCCCGGGATCGTGCATGCGGTGTACATCATCGCCAAGCGGTGAGGCGTTTCTCCCTGTGTGGCGCTCTCAATTTGTGAGCGCCATCACCCGCCGATAGAACAACCATTCCTGCTCCAGCGCATGCGCCTGGTTGCCGGCTTTGCGAAAACCGTGACGTTCGTCCGCGTAGTAATGGGCTTCGACCAGGATACCGTTGTTCTGCAGGGCCTCGACCATGTCGCGGGTTTGCTGAGGTACTACCACGGCATCCAGCTCACCTTGAAAGAAGATCACCGGCACGCGAATGTTGCTGGCATGCAATAGCGGCGTGCGTGCGGCGTAGCGTTCGGCATCCTGTTGTGGGTCACCGATCAGCCAGTCCAGGTAGTCACCCTCGAATTTGTGCGTCGCCCGTCCCAGCGCCACAGGGTCGCTGACCCCATAAAGACTGGCACCGGCACGAAACACCTGGTGGAACGCCAACGCGCACAGCGCCGTATAGCCTCCGGCGCTGCCACCACGAATGAAAGCTCGCTGGCCATCGATCAAGCCACGTTCGGCGAGATGGCTGACCACCGCGCAAGCGTCTTCGACATCGACTTCGCCCCAGCGCAAATGCAGGGCCTGGCGATAGTCCCGGCCGTATCCGCTGCTGCCGCGATAGTTGAGATCGGCCACGGCAAAACCTCGTTGCGCCCAGTACTGGATGCGCGGATCGAGCATCGGGTAGCACGCCGAGGTTGGGCCGCCATGGATGAACACCACCAATGGCGGCTTGGCGTCGCCGTTCATTGCAGGGTAGAAGAAACCGTAGGCTTCACCCGAACCGCTTGGGTAGTGCAGCGTTTGCGGGCGACTGATTTGTTCGGCGGGCAGCGGTGCAATACCGCCGGCGAGGACTTTCACTTGGTGGGTCTGGCGATCGATGGCGATCACCGCCGCTGAGCTGACGGGGGACGCAGCAATGCAGTAGATGAAATGATCATCCACGGCAAGATGGCGGAAGCGGCTGTAATCGCCGGTAAAGTCTTTGCACGAATTACCGCAAAGCCCCAATCGGCCAAAACCGCCTTCCGTCCAGCTGGCCAGATAAGTACCTTCGCTTAGCGGTAACCAGGTACAACCACCCAGTTGCCAGGGTGCCGGGCCGTGGTCGGCGGCGGTGCTGGGCAATGGTGTCAGGCCATCGGCCGATTCCATCCAGGGCTGCCAGAAACCACCGCGATCGGTCAGGCAGAACAAGCGACTGTCAGCATCGAAACGAGGTTGTTGCAGCGATTCCTGCGCCTGGTCGCCGGCCACGCAGCAAGGGGCAGCGAAGCCGCCATCGGCCTGGCGTCGGGCGACCATCAAACGGGTCGCGGTCCAGGGTTGATCCGGGCGACTCCACTCAATCCAGGCCAGTCGTTGCGCATCGGGACTCAAGGTCGGTGCGGCGTAAAAGTCCGCGCCTTCGGCCAACAAATGCCGCGCGCCATCCACCAGGTCGATCGCCACCAGGCGGTGTACATTGCGGTTTTCCTCTACCGCCAGTACCTGGCCATTGGCGAACTGCAGATCACCATATCGACACACACCTGAGGTCAGCACCTCTGGCGTCTCGCCTTGCAGTGATTGGCGATAAAGCTGCTGATCCGCCTCATTGACGAACACCACGCCGTCGTCGGTCAGGCAAAACGCGCCACCGCCATATTCATACACTCGACTGCGCACACTGAACGGGGGTGGCGTCAGGCAACTGGCCACACCATCACGCCAGTGCCAGATCCGACACGCGGCATCCTCCGGGCGGTATTCGTTCCAGAACAAACCATGGGCGCCGACCTGCAGCTCGGCAAAATCGATGCCGGCCGCGACGGCGTTGGCGGCGCTGAAGGGTTCAGCTTTTGGCGATGAGGCGTGAGTTTCGTTCATTGCGAAAGGCCAGTTGTTCAATGGTCTGGGTCGCGTGCTCGGCCTCTTCGCGGGCCTTGAGGATCACGCCGTGATGAGGCGACTTGCTGCACACCGGGTCCGCGTTGCGCGCATCCCCCGTGAGCATGAAGGCCTGGCAGCGACAGCCGCCGAAGTCCTTTTCTTTCTCGTCGCAGGAGCGGCATGGCTCGGGCATCCAGTCGTAACCGCGAAAGCGGTTGAAGCCGAACGAGTCGTACCAGATGTGCTGCATGCTGTGCTCGCGCACGTTGGGAAACTGCACCGGCAGCTGTCGGGCGCCATGACAGGGCAGGGCGGTGCCGTCCGGTGTGACCGTCAGGAAGATACTGCCCCAGCCGTTCATGCAGGCTTTCGGGCGTTCTTCGTAGTAGTCCGGGGTGACGAAAATCAACTTGCAGGGATGCCCTTCGGCTTCCAGTTTGGCGCGGTATTCGTTGGTAATGCGCTCCGCACGAACAAGCTGTTCCCGGGTCGGCAGCAGCCCCACCCGGTTGAGTTGCGCCCAGCCGTAGAACTGGCAGGTGGCGAGTTCGACGAAGTCGGCCTCCAGGGCAATGCACAGCTCGATGATGCGGTCGATCTTGTCGATGTTGTGCCGATGGGTGACGAAGTTCAGCACCATCGGGTAGCCATGGGCTTTCACGGTGCGGGCCATTTCCAGCTTTTGCGCGAAGGCTTTTTTCGAGCCCGCCAGCAGGTTGTTCACCTGCTCGTCGCTGGCCTGGAAACTGATCTGGATGTGATCGAGACCGGCCTTTTTGAAATCGCTGATTTTCTGCTCGGTCAGGCCGATGCCGGAGGTGATCAGGTTGGTGTAGAACCCCAGCTGGCGCGCTTCGCCAATCAGCTCGGCGAGGTCCTGGCGCACCAACGGCTCACCCCCGGAAAAGCCCAGCTGCGCCGCGCCCATCTCGCGGGCCTCGCGGAACACCTTGATCCACTGCTCGGTACTGAGCTCCTGGCCTTGTTCGGCAAAATCCAGCGGATTGGAGCAGTACGGGCATTGCAGCGGGCAGCGATAAGTCAGCTCGGCCAGCAACCAAAGGGGCAGGCCGATCTCGGGCTTGGGCGGCACTTGCCTGGATGAATCAGGCAAGTTCGATCCAGTGCTGTGCACGGGCAACCTCCATGAATTGCTCGATGTCGTCAGCGAGCTCGGGCACGCCAGGGAACTGCTGGTCGAGCTCGTTGATGATCGCGGCGACATCACGCTCGCCATCGATCAGGCCGCCGATCAGCGCGGCGCTTTCATTGAGTTTAATCATGCCTTCCGGGTACAGCAGCACGTGGCCTTTCTGTGCCAGTTCGTACTGGAAACGGTAGCCAGGACGCCAGGTCGGGGTCTTGCTGCGATCGAAACTCATAGGGGGATTCCTTTGTGCCAGACCCGTTCACTCGTCACCGTATGGTAGGGCGGGCGGTTCAACTCATAGGCCATGCTCATGGCATCGAGCATGCTCCAAAGTATGTCCAGTTTGAACTGGAGAATTTCCAGCATGCGTTCCTGGCCTTCCCGGGTCGTGTAGTGCTCGAGGGTGATGGCCAGGCCGTGCTCGACATCGCGCCGCGCCTGGCCCAGGCGCGTGCGGAAATACGCGTAGCCGGTGGGGTTGATCCACGGGTAGTGCTGAGGCCAACTGTCCAGGCGCGATTGGTGGATCTGCGGGGCGAACAGCTCGGTCAGCGAGCTGCTGGCCGCTTCCTGCCAACGGGCGCGACGGGCGAAGTTGACGTAGGCGTCGACAGCAAAACGCACGCCGGGCAGTACCAGTTCCTGGGAGCGCAATTGGTCCGGGTCGAGACCGACGGCCTGGCCCAGGCGCAGCCAGGCTTCGATACCGCC